>NZ_JAGDFV010000017.1 GCF_017497985.1 Meiothermus sp. CFH 77666 | reverse complement strand
TAAACGCTACCAACCCCGTTCCCCGGCCATGGCTGCCCATCTCACTGACCGCATTTGGTCTATCTCTGACATCCTTCGCCATCAGGTCTTTCCATCCAGCCACCGGTGATAATCTCAAATGACTACCCCATGTCGAGTCCTTGCTTATAATTGCCCGCAAGCTCCTTCGCATCACCTTTTTCATCCTCAAGAACAACCTCCCCTACGACCCCAAACTGGCTTTTCCTGAGTTTTATCTCACCCCATCAACCGCTCCTACTTCCCCTGCCACTTGACTTTTTCCTCTAACTGGCATTGGGAGGAGGCCGAAGGCCGACGAAGCAATCCAGAGGAAGCCTGCCAAATCATCGACTGGGCCGGGTGAGCTGGATTGCTTCGCATCCTGCGGATGCTCGCAATGACCACAAGCCTTTCAAGATGCTCACGAGCGTGTACAGACATCCATACAACTGTGCAATAGAGGCCCGTCAGAGTCTGGCTAAAGACATGCTCAAGGCCAAGGTTAACCTTGGCTGAATAGCTTCTCACGCCTGCCAGACGGTGTATCCTACCCTGGGGGTGGAGGAGGCCATACATGAAGCGAATCTTCTCAACGGCACTTGGATTTCTACTAGCCGGCTCCGCGCTGGCCGCGCCCGAACTGAGCCCCCAGGGCATCATCGTCAACCCAGTTCCCACCGACTTGCAGGTGCGGGTCTGGGTCAACAAAGACCCCGCCAAAACCGGCAACCCGGTCTATCAGATTGGTGAGCGCATCCAAGTTTCGGTGCAGGTCAACCAGGAGGCCTATGTTTACATCTTCAGTGTCAAGTCTACGGGCGAGATCGGCCTGATTCTGCCCAACGCCTTCGACCAGAACAACCTGCTGCGGGCCGGCGAGACCCGGACCTTCCCCCCGGCGACCGGGGCCCGGTACAGCCTGGATGTCGCAGGCCCCGAGGGCCAAGACCGGGTGCTGGCCGTGGCCAGCCGCCAGCCGCTTTCGCTGGCGCAGATTGCCAACATCCAGACCGGGCAGGTCAACGTGCAAGGGGCCGATAACCTGGCCAGGGCCCTCTCCATTGTGGTCACGCCGCTGCCCGAGCGCGACTGGGTGAGCAACGTGGCCTTTTTCATCGTGGGGCGGGCCGCGGTGACGCCGGTGCAGCCGGTACAGCCCGCAACGGGAACCCTGAGCGTGAACTCCAACCCTTCCGGGGCTCAGGTGCTGGTAGAAGGCCGGGTGGTGGGCAGTACCCCGCTCAACCTGGTGCTGCGGCCTGGTCGGGTAGACCTCGAGCTGCGTCTGGGAGGCTACCAGGTCTTCCGCACCTCAGCGCAGATTCGGCCTGGCGAGACCACGGTCATCAATGCTGATCTGACGCCGGTGGTACAGAATGGCCTGCTACAAATCAACTCCAACCCCCAAGGGGCGCAGGTGCTGGTGAATGGCCGGGTGGTGGGCAACACCCCCCTCAACCTGACCGTGCAGCCGGGCCGCTACGATATTGAACTGCGCCTGGGGGGCTACCAGGGGTTCCGTACCTCGGTGGTGGTGGGCAACGGCCAGACCGTGCCGGTGAACGTGAACCTGCAAGCCCTGCGGGGTGCCCTCGAGGTCTTCACCAACGTGGAAGCCCGCATCTTCCTGGATGGGCGCGAGGTAGGCCAGACCCGGGGCGGTTTCCTGCGGCTCGAGGATGTAGAACCGGGCAACGTGCAACTGGTAGCCCTGGCCCCTGGTTTCCGGGCCGAAGTTCGCGACGTGCGAGCCGAGCCGGGACGGGTACTGCAAATCCGCCTGAACCTGAACCGCGCCCGGTAAAACTTTTAGCAATCCGACAAAAGGCGGGGTGGCCAAGCGCCACCTCGTCTATTTTTTGGCCTCCTGCTGGTCATTCAGATTCTGGTCGCGTTTCCCACCAATACGACGAACATGGTGCGTCAGTACGGCCAAAACCGCCGTACCGACTATTCGAGGGAACCGCTCTGACTTGGGATGTGAGACCTGCGACATGCGACGAGTTTTTACATAACCTCCAGCAGAGCAAACTTCAGATAGTGCGTTTCCGGCACATTGAGCAGCACCGGATGATCCCAGCCCTGGCCGCGCTTTTCCAGAACCCGCACGGTGCGGTGGGCATCGGCGGCGGCCTCGGCGAGCATCTGGTAGAAGAGCGGTTCGCTCAGGTGGTGGCTGCACGAGGCGGTGGCCAGGATGCCGCCGCCGAGCAGGAGCTTCATGGCCCGCAGATTGATCTCTTTGTAAGCTGCGTAGGCCCGCTCCACATCACGTTTGCCCTTGGCAAAGGCTGGCGGATCCAGCACAATCAGGTCATACCGACTGCCGCGTTTTTCTGCCTCCCGCAAGAACTCAAAAGCGTTGGCCTCCTGGGGGATGATGTTGGTAAAGCCGTTGGCCTGGGCGTTCTGAAGGGCCCTTTGCAGGGCAGCAGCCGAGCTATCTACCGCAATGACCCGTTCAAAACCCTGGGCCAGGTGCAGGGCAAACGAACCGTGGTAGCTGAACACGTCCAGGGCGGTTTGGCCTCTGAAGGTTTGGAGGCGGATGCGGTTGTCGCGCTGGTCTATGAAGGCCCCGGTCTTCTGGCCTTCCTGGAGGTCTACGCGGTACTGCACAGAACCCTCCCGCACCATCACGGCATCGGGTACCTGGCCCCGCAGAGGCTTGACGTGCAGGGGCAGCCCCTCCAGGCTGCGGGACTTCTGGTCGTTTTTGGCCAGCAGGCTTTGCAGAGGAATCTCGGCCTGAATAACCTCTACCAGGGCTTCGGTGAGCGGCTCGAGGGCAGCCGACCCCACCTGCAAGACCCCGTGTCCGGCGTAGTAGTCGAGTATCAGGGCGGGTAGCAGGTCGCCCTCGGCATGCACGAGCCGATACGCCCCGCCGGGTTCCTGGGCAATGGCGGGTTTGCGTCGCTCCAGCGCTTTGCGGAGGTTCTCGAGCAGCACCTCCTGGGGAGGGCCGGCATCGCCAAAGCTAAATACCCGCACCGTTATCTCGGAGGCGGGGTTGTACAGGGCCAGCCCCAGTACCCCTTTGTTAGATTGAACTGGGTATAAGCCAGGCCGCTCTGGCCCCTCTACTACATCGCTCTTGTAAACCCAGGGATGTCGGGCTAGCAACCGGGCCGCACCCCTGGGGGAGACACGAACCTTCACCCTGTGAGTCTAACACCCCGCCGACCGGGCTCAACTTCGGGTGCTCACCCCAATCAAAAATGAAATCATTCCAGGGTGTTGGGTTATGACAACCTGCCGATACTTTGGGGAAGGCCCTAAATGTGTGGTTGCCAGCTAAAAGCGGCCCTGAACGTTTATTGTATGCTATTGCGCGTTGACACGAGTCCTGAGAAATCGCTATGATTCTTGGGGTTCGTCTTTGAGCAAGTTTTCACTTGCTCGCTTTCTCGATGTGCAAGAGCCTCACAAGCGGAAAGGAAAGGAGGGGACGTGGCTGGATCAGGACTAATTAAGAGCCTAGCGGAGCGTGAGCAAGCCCTGGCAAGGCAGCTTGAAGACGCCAAACAGGCTGCCCAGGCCAAGATCCGGGAGGCCGAGGCCAAGGCTTCTCAGATTTTGGCCGAAGCAGAGCAGGCTGCGCGGGACTTGGAAACGCAGTATCGAGCCCGCACCGCCGAGGCAGTGGCTCGAATTGAAAGTGAAGCCAAGGCCAAGGCCGAGGCCGAGGCCAGGGCCATCAGCGAAGCAGCAACAACCAAGGTGGCTGGAGCGGTTCAGGCAGTGCTGGGGGAGGTATTGCCTTGATTGCTCCGATGGAAAAACTGATCGTGGCCGGCCCCAAGCGGCTGGCCCGGGAGCTATTGAGCGAGCTGCAAAAGGCGGGGGTTGTGCATATTGACCCCCTACGACCCGATGAGCTGAGTGAGTACCGGCTTTCTTCCAGCGAGGAAGCCGAGCTCAAGCGCTGGGAAATGGTGGTCTCGCAGGCCGAGCAGTCGCTCGCGGTGGTGGGTCTGTCTGCAACTGCGGGCGATAAGCAGTTTGGAGGTTCCCTGGACGAGGCCGAAGCTACCATCCGCCCTATTGTCGGTCGGGCTGAGGTGCTGGGCAAGGAGCGGGCGGCCCTTGAAGAAGAGATCCAGACCATCGAGCTTTTTGGCAAAGCTGCCGACAAGCTAGCAGCTTTGGCCCAGGGACTGGATCAGAGTCCGTGGCTGGCGGTGATTCCTTTTCTGGTCTCCAAGCCAGAGGAGCTGGAGGGTGTGCGTACCGCTTTGCAACAAGCCATGGCAGATCGCTTCATCCTGGATGCCGATGCCCTGGACAATCAGATGGCGGCAGTGGTGGTGGTAAAGCGAAGCGAACTCGAGACCGCCCGCTCGACCCTTTCGCGCCTGGGGCTGGCCGAGCTGCGCTTTCCTGGGGTTTATGGCACCCTGCCGCTCTCCCAGGCCGCTGCCCGCATGAAGGAGCGGGCCAAGCTGGCCCCCGAGGAACTCTTGGGTATCCGCGAGGAGATCGGCAAGCTTAAGGGGGAGTCCAAAGAAACGCTTACCCTGCTGTGGACCAGGGCCAAAGACGAGGTAGCCCGCTACAAGGCCACCGGTGACCTGGCCGCAGGTCAGTATGGGATGGCCTTGATGGGCTGGGTGCCTCAAAAGGCAAAAGGGCGGGTTGAGGAGTCGCTGGGCCGCTTGCGCGACCAGATTGTGTTTACCTTTGAACCTGTGGACGAGCACCACGAAGGACATCAGGTTCCGGTCACGCTGGAAAACCCTGCCTGGGCAAAGCCGTTCGAGCTTTTGCACAGCTTTCTCAACACCCCTCGCTACGGAACCTATGACCCCACTTTGATGATCGCTGCCTTCTTCCCCTTCTTCTTTGGCATGGTGGTGGGCGATATCGGGATTGCGCTGCTATTTGGCTTGCTAGCCTACTGGCTGGGCTCACTGGCCAAGGCCCGCAAGAACCTGGTCATCGGCTTCCTGGGAGCCAACTTTGGCTCCGATGTGGTGGGGAGCCTATCCAGGGTGCTGTGGTGGATGACTGGATGGGCAGTGGTCTGGGGTTTTATCTACGGAGAAGCCTTTGGCACCTTCTTGGAGAAGCTCAAAATTTTGCCTGGGGGCGGCACCATCTTCTACGACCCCAACCACGGGGGCCAGGGTCTGATCCCCATGACCATCAACCGCCTCGACTTCGAACAAACTGCGACCTTTCTGATGCTGGCCAGTATTGCCTTTGGGGTCATCCAGGTGCTTTATGCCTTCATCATTCGGATGCAGCAGGGCCTCAAGCACGGCCACATGAGCCACTTTTGGGAAGGGTTGGGGTATTTGGCTGGCTGTGTGGGTCTTATTGCTTTTGCCTACAGCTACCTCACCCAGTCTAACAGTGGTTTGCTAACCGCAATTCTGGTGGTGGGCTTGCTGGTTTTCGTGATCAGCGCCTTGCTGGCCAAGATGCCACTTATGATTGCAGAGCTACCTTCAAAAGGGGGGCAAATCCTCAGTTACATCCGTATTTATGCGGTGGGGGTGGCCGGGGCGTTGCTGGCCAGTCTGGCCAACCAGGTAGGCTTCGGTTTGGCCGAGCGACTTGGCGTGGTAGGGGGTATTCTTGGCTTTGTGGTGGGTGTGGTGATTCTTTTGGCGGTTATCATCATTACTACCCTGGGCCACGTCCTGCAGCCTATCCGCTTGCTCTGGATTGAGTTCGGCACCAACTTCGGTTTTTACGATGATAGCGGTCGTCCTTACCGTCCCTTCAAGTCGGTTCGGGGCGAGGGGCGGAGCTGAAGCGGGCGTACAGATAAGGAGGTACGCCATTTGACGTTGATCCACAAAGTGTCGGACGAGATCCGGCAGGTTGGAACCAAAAGAAGGAAAAGGAGAATGCACATGAAGATTGCTAAAGCTGCTAAGTTGGTTTCGGTTTTCGTCTTTGCGCTACTGGTTACGATCGCTTTCGCCGCTGAAGGCGAGGCGGCAGCGGGCGCGAACTATGCGGCCATTGGCAAGGGTCTGGCGATTGGCCTGGGGATTCTTGGCACCGGTGTAGCTCAGTCGGCCATCGGTGCGGCAGCCCTGGGGGCTGTGGTGGAAGATCGCCGCAACTTTGGTACGGCCCTGCTGTTCTTCCTGCTGCCCGAGACGCTGGCCATCTTCGGTCTGGCCTTCTCGTTCCTCATCAACTAAGGTCAATGGCTGATAGCCCATAGCACTTTGGCTCTGCCATCGGCTATCAGCAGTGAGAGAGGAGCGTAATGTCCAAGCTTGAAGATATTTTGCAAAACGAGGTGGCGGCTGAAATCGGCGCCATTGCCGCAGAGGCGGAGGCTAGGGCCAGAACCATTTTGGCCTCGGCTCAACAGAAAGCCGAGGCCCTCAAATCGGCCAGAGAGCGCCAACTCGAGGCCGAGTACCAGGCTGCCTTGCGTCGGGCCGAGAGCGCTGCCGACCTAACAGTTAATCAGGCCCGCATTGCCGCCCGGGGGAAAGTGGTAGACCAGGTCAAGGCAGAAGCGATTCGGTCTTTGCTAGACCTGACCGGTCGGCCCGAGTTCGGCCAGACCTTACAAAAGCTAGCCGAGGAAGCCCTGGCCGAGGTGGGTCAGGCTGAGGCCCTGGTGCTGCACCCCAACCACGCCTCCCTGCTGGCCGACTGGGCCAAAAGCAGAGGTTTGGAACTCAGAACCGACCCGGCCATTCGAGACGGAGTGCGCCTGGTGGCCAAGGGCGGCAGATCTTTCGTGCAGAACGCCCTGAGTGAGCGCCTCGAGCGGGCCTGGGATGCTTTGTCGGCCAAAGCCGCTAAAGCCATCTGGGGGTAGGTATGGCGGGTAGCGGCTTCGCTTACCTCAACGCACGCCTGCGAGCCCGGCGCAACCAGGTGGTTCCTGAGGCGTTTTTTCAGCAAGCCTTGGGGCAGTCGTTCCCCGATTTTGTACGTTCGTTGAACGACACCGTCTATGGCCCGGATCTGGTGGGTGATTCCCTGGCCGATGTAGATCGGGCTGTGACCAACCACATGCAGCGCATGGTCGGTGACTTGCCGGGTTTGGTGAGTGGCAACATGCGAGAGGCGGTTAGCCTGTTGTTGCTTCAATCAGACCTGATCAACCTCAAAACCATCTTGCGCGGCAGGGCGGCGGGGCAGTCTGCCGAAGAGATCAAGGGCAAGTTGGGGAGCGGTACGTTGTCCGAAGCATTGATCAACGCCCTGTTGCAGGCGCCAGATGCGGCCAGCATGGCCCAGGTGCTGCAACTTCCTACCCACCCACTGGCCAAGGCTTTGCGGAATGCGGCAACTGGCAACCCCGACCCGTTGGCGCTGGAGGTGGCCCTGGATCGTGATTTTTATGCCCACAGCCTGGAAAAGGCTCGCCGTTTGCGGGAGCCTGCGCTGGCCTCGTACTTTGCTTTGCAAGTAGATGCCCTTAATCTCGCCACTGCGTTCAAGCTGCACGCGCTGGGCGTTAGTGGAACCGAAGGCTACTTTGTGCCGGGGGGCAGCTATGTTAGCGCCGTTCTGTTCAACCGCGTGGCCGGTGGAGACTTTGGGGCGATGGAAGCCTTGAACGGCACCCCTCTGGCAGCCGCCTCGAGTGCGCGCACGCTGGGTGACCTCGAGCGGGCTTTGCGGCGAGTTCTGCTTGAAAAAGCAGCCCAGGGGGGCAAGGATACCCTGGGCGCTGGCCTGGCCCTGGACTACATCCGACGTAAGGAGTGGGAGGGGGCGCGGATCCGCCTGCTGGCCCGGCGCGCCTACTTCAACCTGCCCGCCGATGCTGTGGCGAAGGAGGTTGCGTGAAAATTGGAGTTCTGACCGATGCCGAAACCGCCTCCGGCTACCGCATTGCGGGCCTCGAGGCGGTCACGGCCACGCCCGACGAGGCCGTTCAGAAGCTCGTCGAGATGATCCAGTCCAACCAGTATGCCCTGGTAGCGGTGGATCAGAACCTGCTTGCAGACCCCAACAAGGCCACCGAGCGGGTCATGCGCGGGCGCACTGCCCCGGTACTGCTCTCGTTGCCCAATCTGCTCGAGAGCTTTAGTGGGGGGGCGACGCCAAGGCCTATATGCGCCGGCTGGTGCGGGAGACCATTGGGTTTGACATCAAACTATAGGCCCATAGCGGATGGCTGATTGCCAAAAGCAAAACAACCAATCGCTTTTTTGCGGCTAGCCATCTGCATCCGACGAAGGAGGATACGTGGGAACCATCAAAAAAATCGCGGGGCCGGCAGTAATTGCCGAGAACCTGCAAGGCGCCAAGATGTACGACATCGTGCGCGTCGGTCACGAAAAATTGGTCGGAGAGATTATTCGCCTTGATGGCGAGACCTGCTTCATTCAGGTGTACGAGGACACCAACGGCTTGAAGGTGGGTGAACCCGTAGTGACTACCGGGCTGCCGCTGGCCCTGGAACTGGGGCCCGGCCTCCTGAATGGTATCTTCGACGGGATTTTGCGCCCCCTGGACAAGATCCAGGCGGCTTCAGGCATCTTCATCAGCCGGGGTATCGAGGTCTCGTCGCTGGATCGCACCAAGAAGTGGGACTTTACCCCCACCAAGCAGGTAGGCGACGAGGTCAAGGGCGGCGATATTCTGGGCACCGTGCCCGAATTTAGCTTCACCCACAAGATTCTGGTGCCACCCGATAAGAAAGGGAAAATTAAGCGTATCGTGGGCGCTGGGCAGTACACCATTGACGACATCATCGCCGAGCTCGAGGACGGCACCCAGCTCCGCATGGCCCACTACTGGCCGGTGCGCAAGCCCCGTCCTTTCCAGAAAAAGCTTGATCCCAACCAGCCCTTCCTGACCGGGATGCGTATTCTGGACGTACTGTTCCCACTGGCTGCGGGCGGCACGGCGGCCATTCCGGGTCCCTTCGGTTCGGGCAAGACCGTCACCCAGCAGTCCATTGCCAAATTCGGCGATGCCAACATCGTGGTCTACGTGGGCTGCGGCGAGCGCGGCAACGAGATGACCGACGTGCTGGTGGAGTTCCCGGAGCTCGAGGATCCCCAGACCGGCCGACCCCTGATGGAGCGTACCATCCTGGTAGCCAACACCTCCAACATGCCCGTGGCGGCCCGCGAAGCCTCGCTCTATACCGGCATCACCCTGGCCGAGTACTTCCGCGACCAGGGCTACAAGGTCTCGCTGATGGCCGACTCCACCAGCCGCTGGGCCGAGGCGCTGCGCGAGATTGCCTCGCGCCTGGAGGAGATGCCTGCCGAAGAAGGCTATCCGCCCTACCTTTCCTCGCGTCTGTCCAGCTTCTACGAGCGGGCCGGTAAGGTGGTCACGCTGGCCGGGGAGCAGGGGGCGGTCTCGGTGATTGGGGCGGTGTCGCCCGCCGGTGGCGACTTCTCCGAGCCGGTCACCCAGTCCACCCTGCGTATTACGGGCGGCTTCTGGGCCCTGGATGCTCAGCTGGCCCGCGCCCGGCACTTCCCCGCCATCAACTGGGCGCGCTCGTACTCGCTGTTCCTGAACATTTTGGAGCCCTGGTACCGCGAAAACGTGGCCCCCGACTACCCCGAGGTGCGTACCCAGATTATTACCCTGCTGCAGCGCGAAGCCGAACTGCAACAGGTGGTGCAACTGGTAGGCCCCGATGCCCTGCAAGATGCGGAGCGCCTTAGCCTCGAGATTGGTCGGATTGCCCGTGAGGACTTCCTGCAACAAAACGGCTACGACCCCGTAGACGCAAGCTGCTCAATGGCCAAGGCCTACGGCATCATGCAGATGATTATTGCGGCCTACAAGCAAGGGGAGTACGCCCTTTCCAAGGGTGCGACCATTACCGACTTCCTGACCGACCCCGTCATCGAGAAAATCGGGCGGGCCCGCTACGTCCCCGAGGCCGAGTTCCCCGCCTACAAGGCCGAGTTCGACCAGATGATCAAGACCGCGTTCCTGGGGGCGGTCAAGGCGTAAAGGATGTCGAAAGTCGAAAGTCGCAAGTCGCAAGTCGAAAAGACCTGAGACCTGAGACTAAAGACCGGAGACACCTCCAACGGAGGTGAGAAATGCTCAAGAAAGAATACAACGCCGTAACTTACGTCTCGGGCCCGCTCCTGTTCCTGGAAGGGGCCTCTGACCTGGCCTATGGCGCCATTGTAAACATTGACGATGGTACCGGTCGCATCCGGGGCGGCCAGGTGATTGAAGTATCCGACCAGTACACCGTGCTGCAGGTCTTCGAGGAAACCTCGGGGCTGAACCTCGATAAGACCACCGTTTCGCTGGTGGAGGACGTGGCCCGCCTGGGTGTTTCGAAGGAAATGGTGGGGCGGGTCTTCAACGGAATTGGCAAGCCCATTGACGGCCTGCCCCCGGTGGTGGCCGACAAGCGCCTGCCCATCAACGGCGCGCCCATCAACCCGGTGGCCCGCGAGAAGCCCGAGGAGTTCATCCAGACCGGGGTAAGCGCCATTGACGTGAACATGACCCTGGTGCGCGGCCAGAAGCTGCCCATCTTCTCGGGGTCGGGTCTGCCGCACAACGAGCTGGCCGCCCAGATTGCCCGCCAGGCCAAGGTGCTGGGGGAGGGCGAGGGTTTCGCGGTGGTGTTTGCTGCGATGGGCATTACCCAGCGCGAGGTGAGTTACTTCATGCAGGAGTTCGAGCGCACCGGAGCCTTGAGCCGCTCGGTGCTCTTCTTGAACAAGGCCGACGACCCCACCGTGGAGCGCCTCTTGACCCCGCGCATGGCCCTTACCGCTGCCGAATACCTGGCCTTCGAGCACGACTACCACGTGCTGGTGATCCTGACCGACCTGACCAACTACTGCGAGGCCCTGCGCGAGATTGGTGGAGCCCGCGAGGAGATTCCAGGCCGCCGGGGCTACCCCGGTTACATGTACACCGACCTGGCCTCGCTCTACGAGCGCGCGGGCGTGGTGCACGGCAAGAAGGGCTCGGTGACCCAGATTCCCATCCTCTCCATGCCGGGCGACGACATCACCCACCCCATCCCCGACCTGACCGGCTACATCACCGAGGGCCAGATTTTCATTGCCCGCGACCTGGCTCAGCAAGGTATCTTCCCGCCCATCAACGTGCAGCCCTCGCTTTCGCGCCTCATGAACAACGGCATCGGCAAGGGCAAGACCCGCGCCGACCACAAGGAGCTGGCCGACCAGCTCTTCTCGAGCTACGCCCGTGGGGTGAACCTACGCCGTTTGGTGGCCATCACCGGTGAGGATGCCCTTACCGAGATGGACAAAAAGTACCTCCGTTTTGCCTCCAACTTTGAGCAGAAGTTTATCAATCAGGGCCAGAAGGAGCGCTCCATCGAGGAGAGCCTGAACATCGGCTGGGCCCTGCTGGCCGATTTCCCCGCCTCCGAGCTCAAGCGCATCCGGCGCGAGTACATTGAGCAGTACCACCAGAAGACGGGGAAACTAGAAGAGTTGGTGGGAGCGTGAGGAGCTGCTGATAGCCGATAGCTGATAGCCGCTGGCAAAGACTGCTATGAGCTATTAGCTATCAGCTATTGGCGCACCGGAGGTGCACATGGCTGAACAAGTCTCACCGACCCGTTCCACCTTGCTGGCCAAGCGTGACCAGAAACGGCTGGCCCTGCAGGGTGTAGACCTGCTCAAGAACAAGCGGGATGCGCTGATTGGCGAGTTTTTTGCCCTGGTGCAGGACTCCCTGAAGGCCCGCGAAGCTCTGAACAACGCGGCCAAGGACGCCTACTTCAGCTTACTGATTGCCAAGGCTTTCGATACCCCCGAGGCGGTAGAGTCGCTTTCCGGAACCCCCTTAGAGGTTCAGATGGAAATCGAGAGCCTGTATGGGGTGAAGGTGCCCAGGATTTCTGCACAGGATACGGGTGGCAGCCTGGCCTTTAGCCCCATTGGGGTGGGCGCCAAGACCCTCGAGGCCGCCACGGCGTTCCGTAAGCTGGGAGAGGCCATCATAGCTGTGGCCAACACCGAGAACCGCCTGCGGAAGATTGGCGAGGAAATTAAAAAGACCAACCGCCGGGTGAATGCGCTGGAGCAGATTTCCATTCCCGAGATCAACGAGCAGATCAAGTTTGTGACCGATACCCTCGACCAGCGGGCGCTGGAAGAAGTGACCACCCTCAAGCGCATCAAGGCCGCAATTCTGCGCCGTGAGGCGGAGGAAACCGGCGAAGTCTCGGCCCATATCGAGAAGGGTGCTGGGCTTTAGGAACCTGCTGTAATCCTGCAAATTCGGGGTGCTTGTGGCCCCGAGTTTTTTTGGCTCTTCACGGATGTGACGGCCCAATCCGGTGTCTACTGTTCTGTCCAGGACAAGGCTTCCTTGATGTTGGATGGCTCAAAATATGACTTTGTGTAGCCGAGCGGTTGTGGGCCCTGTCCAATACCCTCCCCGCCCTCCCTACGTGGTAGGGAGGGGGCCCAGAGGCCATCACACATGGAAAAAATGGAGGTGTATAGGTGTTTATGCGGCGGTGTACCCAGCCGTGGCCGTCCCTGAAAACGAAAATCGTCCGCGCCCGGCCTACGCTTGGGTTTCGAGTTACCTGGCGGCTACCATACTGTGCAGGACAAGATTTTCTTGAGGTTGGAGGGTTCAAAATTTATGACGAATGTTCTAAGCAATGTATGGGCAGCTTTCCCGTGGCGGTAAAAGTCTATCGTGAGCGCACCTACCACCCACGCTCGTCAGCCAGGGGTAGGGTCGGCGGGCCCGCCTGGGAAACGTCCAGCATGAGATATCGCCAGGTGTACCAATCAATCTCGGAGGTTGGTCGTGTACCGAACTACGGCCACTGCACATCCAGCACTGCGGGAATGGGTTCGAGGTCGGGCGGGAAGCTCCGGCCACTGCTGCGGGTGCGCCAGCCGTCCATCAGGGCGATGGCCTGGGGGTCGGTCAGCTCGTCCAGCTTCCACTCCCCGAACTCGCAGCGCACGCTCCCGTCAGGGTTCTCGAAGGCCCCGAAGTTGCGTCCGGCCAGCCGCCAGTAGCGTTTTTCCCAGGACCTGGGGAAGGGGCCGATCCCGTCGGCGTAGACGATGACCACCACCGTGTGCAGCCGGTTGGAGAGGCTGGGGATGAGCTTGCGCGGCGGCCTGCGCCCGTCGGTGAGGAACATGCCGTTGCCGAGATCGGTGTTGGCGATATAGCCGTCGGCCATCCCGTCGCTCCAGCTCCACTGGCGGGTAAAGCTGGCCAGGCCGGTCTGGGCGATGGGCTCCCAGAACCACTGGAAAGCCACTGCATGGGGGCTGAAAGCGTAGAGGCCCTTCTCCCGGAACACCCCCCGGTCGGCCTGGTAGCAGCCCAGGAAGGGCCGGATCACGGGACCGGTATTGGCGATGCCCGCACCCTCGGGGCTGCGGGGGTTGAGGGTCTGGCCGGGGGCCTCCCAGGGGAAGCGCTCCAGGATCTCGAAGCTCACCGGGCCCACCGGCAGCTCCAGCCGCCAGGGCTCCTCGTGGGTGTGCCAGCGGTAGCGGGTCTTCCAGATGAAGCGCCGCCCCCCGTAGCGCTTATCGGGGGTGGTGTCGATGCCGTACTGCACGATCACCCCCTCGTTGCCGTACATACTACTGGCGGGGATGTAGGCGGCCATGTAGGTGGGGGTGGAGTAGGGGTGAACCCCCCACCACTGGGCCCGGTGCTGGCCGTCCAGGCTCTCGATGTACTGGCTGACCTCGATGCCGTGGGCCTCGGGGCGGGTCCAGGCCACCACGTTGCCGTGGCTGTGCTCGTACCGGAAGACGGCCACCCCGTCCGCCGGGGGGGTCAGGACGGGCGGGGGCGGGGGTGGGGGTAGATTCTGGCGCTGGTCGCAGGCGGTGCTCAGAAGGGCTAGGGTTAGTAGAAGAAGCAGGCTCAGGTATCTCATGCACGGAATTTTAGCAAGTGATGGAGTGGCTTTGTCCTAGAATGCACATAGACTACCTGATACCAGCTTTACCGGGATAGGTTATCCTTGAGAGCTGTTTCTGAGCCCCCTCAGCCCAGGCGAGTCGCTTGCGCGATTCTGGTGGAAGCACTTGTAAAGCCCTAATCTGGGCGACATCCCCGGTGTAGGCAATCGGTTTTCCGTCACTGTTAGTGAACAACGCGGTTTGGATATTACTGCCTTCTCTCGCCAGGGGAGAAGGAAAGGGGTTCTGGCAGATTTGATACAAGGAATCTCTCCTACACTGTACTCAATGCCCTAGAATAAACCGCAATGCTTGATCTTTTCGTCGCGCTGGGTTTGTTTTTGTTGGCATTGACAGTTGTACGCCGCTTTGGCTGGGCCTGGGGAGCAGTGGGGGTCTGGCTCAATCTTTTGTGGTTCATCTACCAGAACGAGCTGGGGCAGGGGTGGCTTTTTTATTTGCGGGGGGTGGGGCTGGCCTTTTTGCTGGCGGCGGGCTTCCGGCAGTATGGGCTGGCCTGGGCTTTGTTGCCCTGGCCGTTGCTCTTGGCGGGGCGCTTTGAGATGCAGATGCTCTGGCCCTATTTTCCGGCCTGGGGCCAGGGCTTGATGCTGGGGGCTTTGGTTTACTTGCTGGTGGGGCTTTTCAAAAGGCCCGCGTAAAGCTCCGGGCGGCGCTGGGGAAACACCGGAAACTCCTGGCGCAGCCGGGCCGGGTAGCTGGGATCCAGCGCCACCACGCCCACTCCCTCGGCTTCCAGTCGCAGCATCTCCATACCCATGGGGTCTATGGCCAGGCTGGCCGCGCCAAAGGGGTCTTCGGCGTGGTTGACGGCAATCAGGTAAGCCTGGTTCTCGGCGGCTCGAGCCTTGCAGAAGAGCTCCCAGGCGTAGCTGCGGCTCATGGGCCAGGCCGAAGGAATCAGGAACAGGTTGACCCCTTGCAGGGCATAAGCGCGGAAGAGTTCGGGAAAGCGCAGGTCGAAGCAGATGGCAATGCCAGCCTGGAAGCCTTTTAGCTCGAGGTGCACCAGGTCTTGCCCAGGGGTCATGTGGGCGGGTTCGTTGAAAGCGGGGATCAGGTGGGTTTTGGTGTAGGTGGCCCGCAGGCCCTGGGGGCCAATCACCTGAGCCCGGTTGGCGTAGCGGTCCTGGTGGGGCTCGAGCACCCCCGCCACTACCGTGAGGCCGGTTTGTTGGCAGAACTGGGTGAGCAGAGATAGCACCCTGGGGGTTTTGTGCGCTTCCTCATAGCGGTAAACGCTGGGAAAAAGCTCGGGCAGCACCGCTACATCGGCGCCTTGCTGGTGGGCTTGCTTTAGCAGGGCCAGGGCCACCTCGAGGGTGGCCTCGGGGGTTTCGCGGGTGGCCAGGTGAACCAGGGCTACTTTCATGCTTTTTCTCCCAGACGGTAGGCCAGGTACGGCAGACCCAGGCCCAGGGCGCTACCCAGTAAAGCCGCCCCGAGCTGCCCCCCCACGCCCAGCACCAGCCCCGCAAGCTGCACGAGCACCAGGGCCGCCAGAACGTAGATGTAGAGCGGAATCGCAAAGGGCTTGCCGCTCCCGTACTGCACCAGCCCGGCCCCTACCAGGGTGGTCACCGAGAGCGTGGAGCCGAAGGGGCTGGGTTGTATGAAGAAGAACCAGATGAAGCCTGCAATGCCGGCGTAGATCAGGGTGCGGGCCAGCCGGTCGGGCGCCAGCGAGCGTCTCCAGAAGGTGCCGTGCATGGTCAGACCCTGCTATTAAGGCAACTCAGGTCTTGATAAAACGCCAGACCAGCAGGCTTGCGATGATAAGGCCCACGCCGCCCCAGGCCACCTGGGGCTCGCTGCCGGCAAAGCCGAGCAGGGCCGAGAATACCCCTGCACTCAAAAAGCCCAGCGCGTACTTGGGATTGACGGTAACGCCCAACAGCAGCGCAACCAGGAAGCCCGAAAGGGCGGGCGGCAACCCTGCGCCCACTGCCACTACCACCACCAGCAGGGCCAGGGTGATGACCAGACCAATGAAATAAGCGCCCGGAAAGGGTTCTTTATTGGGTTTTTCTTTTGCTTTCTCTGCCATGCTCTACCTTCCCATAGCTTACCGTTTTTTGGCAGGACACTACAGCAAATGCGACTTGAGAGCGGAGAGACTGGCGCCAATGGTCTCGACCTGGGTTGGACGGCTGTAAAGAATTTCCAGGGCCTCCTCTTTGAGGGGCTCTTGGCCCAGCGCCCTCGAGACCGCATCGGGAAACTTGGCCGGGTGCGCGCAGGCCAGGCTGATGAGGGGGGTGGGGTCGCCGGTTTCCTGCCGGTAGCGCGCCTGGGCTTCCAGGCCCACGGCGGTATGCGGGCAGGCGATGTAGCCGTAGGCTTCGTAGGTTTTTTTCATGCGCCCTAAGGTTGCTTCGTTCGAGACGGTGGTGCCCCATACCCAGCGGCGCAGTTTTTCTGCACCCAGAAGGGTGTACAGGCGCTCAAAGTTGCTGGGCGAGCCCACATCCATGGCGTTGGAAAGGGTGGCGATGGTGGGGTGGAACTGATAGGCCTCGGCTTTGCCCTGCAGGAAGTCGGGGAAGAAGTGGTTGTCGTTGTGGGCGGCAATAAACCGGTGCACAGGCTGGCCCATCAAAGCCGCCAGAACACCCCCCATCAGGTTGCCCAGGTTTCCGCTAGGCACACAAAAGTTGACCTCCTCTACAGGCTTCCTTTCCCTGGCGTGCAGTTGTCCAATGGCCCACAGGTAGTAGAGCGCTTGCGGCAGCAGCCGCCCGATGTTGATGGAGTTGGCGCTGCTCAGGGGTAGGTGAGCGAGCTCGGGGTCTACGAAGGCTTCCTTGACCATGCGCTGGCAGTCGTCGAAGGTGCCCTCCACGGCAAAACTGCGCACGCCGGGGCGCTGGGTAATGAGCTGGCGTTCCTGCACATCGCTCACTTTGCCCTTGGGGTAAAGCAGCACCACCTCGATGTTGCCCTGGCCTGCGAAGCCATCGGCCACGGCGCTGCCGGTATCGCCGGAGGTGGCCACCAGGATGATGCGGCGCTCACCCCGCTTGCGCAGGAAGTACTGCATCAGGCGGGCCATGGTGCGGGCGCCAAAATCCTTGAAAGAAAGGGTGGGGCCGTGGAAGAGCTCGAGTACGTACAAATCGTCCGAGAGCTTGACCAGGGGGCAGGGGAAGTTCAGGGCATCGCGGACGATGGGCTCGAGGTCGGCCAGCGGTATTTCATCCTTCAGCCATTCCCACAGAACGGCGACGCCCACTTCGGCAATGGCGTTTGCCCGCTGCCACAGGTCTGGCTCGAGCCTGGGAATCCGGTCGGGTACGTACAGGCCGCCATCCGGGGCCAGCCCCTTGAGGAGGGCCTCCTCAAACCGCACCAGGCTTTTGTGGGGGTCGCGGGTGCTGTAGTAGTGAATCATAGAGCAGAACTCATCATAAGGGGTGCGTCGAAGGTCTCAGGGCCGGTGGGTTCTGGCGCTTTTAACCTTCGGCTTTGGGCTTTCGGCTATACAAACTCCCCGCTCACCAGGCTTTTTTCAAACCTCCTCGAGTTTCTCCACTTCCAGTGCGGGAACCGGCGCTGCCGCAGGAATGGGCAGGTGCCCCGGCGTACCCAGCAAGGCCCGGTACAAATCGCCCAGAACCGCACTCGCCGTCACCCCCCCACCGGCTCCGGCGCCCGCAAACACCAGCTGCCCCACCGGGTCGCCCCGGTACACCATGGCGTTGCGCCCGCTGCCCAGGGTGACCAGCGGGTGCGACTCGGGCAGGCGCACCGGACGCACCGCCGCCACCCACTCACCCTGTTCGGGGTAGAGGCTGGCCACCAGCTTGATGGCGTGGCCTTCTGCGCGGGCTTGCTGGAGCATCTGGGGGGTGAGATGCTGGATGCCTCGAGTGCGGCTCAGCACCTTGTCCCAACGCAGGCCGGGGTCTACCGTAAGCCGCCCCAGCACGGTAATTTTGTGGGCCGAGTCTATGCCGCCCACATCCAGGTTGGGGTCGGCTTCCAGGTAGCCGAGCCTTCCCGCCTCCTGGAAGGCTTCGTCGTAGGTGGCCCCTTCCTCCATGCGCCGGATCAGGTAGCTACAGGTGCCGTTCACGATGCCGTGCAGCTCCAGGGTCTGGTTGCCCCACAGGCTTTGCAGGGCTCCCAGGATGGGCGTCCCGGCCATTACGCTGGCTTCGTAGTAGAGGTTGCCTTCCTCGGCGTGGGGGCGCAACTCGTCCCAGCGTTCGGCCAGCAGGGCCTTGTTGGCCGTGACCACCGGAAGGCCCCGTTCCAGGGCCTGCAACACCAGGTCGCCGGCTACGGTGGTGCCGCCTGCTACCTCTACCAGCACGTCCACGTCGTCCAGAAAGCCTGCGGGGTTGTCGGTGAGCAGCCTGGTTGGAATGCCGGGCCGGCTTTTGCGGGGGTCGCGCACCAGGACTTTAGCCAGTTCGACCTCGAGCCCCAGCGCTTCAAAGCGAGCGTGATGCGAGGGCAGAAGTTCGGCGAAGGCGCTGCCTACCGTCCCGCCCCCCATCAGAGCGATACGCACGGTTTCCATAGGCGTAAGCCTACCGTGTCGGAAAGGGGAATGCCAGTCTGGGGCTATGCACCACAGACGATGAACCATTGACCATTGACTATCGACTATCGACTATCGACTTTCCTCACCTAGCCGGTGACCCCTCTGAGCCGCTGCTTGCCTTCAGGGCCTTCAGCACTGCCTGGGCACTGCGTCTGTCGAGACCCGGTAGCCTGGCCAGGTCGTCTAGGCTCATGGCTTTGAGCTCTTCCAGGGTGGAGAAATGATTCAGCAGGGCTCGCTTGCGGGCGGGCCCAATGCCTGGAATATCGTCGAAGATGCTTTTCAGGGTCTTCTGGCTGCGGAGTTTGCGGTGGAACTCGAGGCCGTTGCGGTGGGTTTCATCACGCTGATAAATCAGGAGCTGCAGCGCCGGGTGCGTAAGCGGAAGGGCTATGGTTTTGCCGTCGGGTAAAACCAACGTCTCTTCGCGCTTGGCCAGCCCCACCAGCGGAATGTCCAGACCGGCCTGCTCGAGGCCCTTCCGGGCGGCCCGCACCTGCCCCAAGCCGCCGTCAATCAGAATCAGGTCGGGGATGGGCATACTCTGGGCCAGGCTGCCGGTAAAGCGCCGCAGAAGGGTTTGCTCCATGGCAAAAAAGTCGTCGGGCTGGCCCTCCAGGCCCCGGATTTTGAGACGGCGGTACTCGGTTTTTTTGGGCCGGCCCCCCTCGAACACGGTAATAGAACCCACCACGCTCTCGCCCAGCAGATTCGAGATGTCGTAGCCCTCAATGCGGTAAGGACGGCGCGAAAGCCCCAGCACCTCCATCAGCCCCTTGAGGCCGGGGTGGTCGCCTTTGCGCTCCAGGATTTTAAGCTCGCTCTGTAGTGCGGTGTGGGCATTGTTCTGGGCCAGCTCAATCAGGCGGGTTTTGTCGCCCCGCTGGGGGATGCGTACCTCTACCTTGCGCCCTTTGCTGCTCAGAAAGGCTGAGAAAGCGTCCTGGGCTTCCAACTCGAAGGGCAGCAGCACCAGAGGGGGCAGTGGGGTGGCCTCTAGGTAGTAGTCGCGTAAAAAGGCCTCCAGCAATTCGGCATCGCTGGCTTCTTTCACACCTTCCACAAACCGGCTGATGCGCCCGAGCATCTGGCCCCCCCGCATCTGGTAGTGCTGAAGCAGGGCGTAGTCGCCCGCCCGGGCAAAACCCAGAAAATCCAGGTCGCCGAGGTCGGGGTCGTAGGCTTGCTGGCTGGTGCCGAAAAAGCTTCGCACCGCGCCTAACTGGTCGCGGATTTCCGCAGCCCGCTCAAAGTCCTGCTGCTGGGCGGCCTCCCGCATCTGCTTTTCCAGGCTTTCGTAGAGGGCCTCTACTTTGCCGTCCAGGAGGTCTTCGACCTGCTGTACTACTACCCGGTACTGTTCGGGGTCGGCCTTGCCCACGCAGGGGGCCAGGCAGCGTCCCATAGAGTGGTTGAGGCAGGGGTAGCGCCTTTTTTTGAAGGGGAAACCGGAGTTCTGACGCAAGGGGAAGAAGCGATCCACCAGACGCTTGATGCGCCGCACTGCCGAAGCCTCGGGGAAAGGCCCCCAGTAGCGGGCCCCGTCGTTTTGGATCCGCCGCACCACCATCAGCATGGGCCATTCCTCGTTGGTCAGCTTCAGGAAGGGGTAGTGCTTGTCGTCCTTCATCAGGACGTTGTAGTGGGGGCGGTGGTGTTTGATCAGGTTGGCCTCGAGCAAAAGCGCCTCGACCTCGTCGCGTAGCACGATGAACTCGAGGGTGGTGGCTTCCCTCGAGATCCGCAGGCTTTTGCCTTCACTGTGAAAATAGCTGGTCACGCGGGCTTTCAGGTTTTTGGCCTTGCCCACGTAGATAATGCTCTGGCCGTTCTTCCAAAGGTAAACCCCTGGAGCCTCGGGCAGGGGGGGAAGGTCTTCCAGCCGCATGTAAACCCTATCCTAGTACAGCCCGAAGAACCTTGTGTAACTTGCTTCCTACCGTTGAGTGGTCAGGATAGGCGCTTGGGCCAACCCAGGTGAGAATCGAGTGATCGGCTCTGGCATCACGCGGTCTTTTAGACTTTAGGGCTACAAACCAATAAACTAAGGGTATGAGTGCTGTCCATGACCCTCATCACGACGAAATGCTCTACCAGGCCTGGGTTCAGGTCATCGAATGGATGAAGGAATACGCTGCCGAAAAAGGGGTGCAGTTCACTAAAGAATCCGACTTCCCCGACTTCATCTACCGCATGGAGCGCCCCTACGAGGTGCCCACCACCATGATGGCGGTCTCGCTTTCGGATGACCGGGGAGAGCCTTTCTTCTTTGCCTCGGTCTCGCCCCGTCATGCCAAGCTCAAGCACGTGGCCTTCCGAGTTCCGGGGGGTCACATCCACTATCATGCCCACTGGGAAGATGGCAAAGGCCTTGTGTTGGAGGGCAAATTCCCCCTTACCAGGGAAAAGCTCTACCAGATGGCCGACCGGGCTAGGGCTGCACTGGTGCGGGCTTAGAAAAACAGCCGGTTTACCAGATTGCCATCACACGGCTAGGCCCGCCCGAGGCCCCCTTGTGCTTGGGCCCACCCACAATAATCATGGCCCCACTGGGGCGCACGGAGGCCAGGTTGGCCAGGTTCTCGAGGCCGTACTTGCCAGCACCCAGCAGGGTTACATGGCTTTTGAAATCCTTGGAAGCGCCAAAGTCGAGCGACAGGGTGTCTACTCCCACCCCCACAATGTTTCGCTCTCTCACTAAAAATTCTGCTGCAGATGGGCTAAAGCCAGGATAGTGCTGAACATTTGAAGCATCCAGATTGACGAAGGCTTTGGCGTCGTTCACGCGGCTGTCCCAGCCCGAGTACATGGCCACAAAGGCCCCATTGGGTAGCCGCCCGTGGCTGCGCTCCCAGGCCAGGATGTCGTCTACCGTAACCTCGGCGTCGGGGTTGCGGTCGGCCTTGGCCTTGATGTTGATAACCGCCAGGGGGGCAATCAGCCGGTTCACCGGAAGCGCATCTGCGGTGGCGGCGCCATCTACAAAATGGGCGGGGGCGTCCATGTGGGTGCCGGTGTGCTCCCAGATTTCCAGGGTGTTGCCGTAGTAGCCATCCTTCTTGACCGTCACTACCTCGCGGATTTTCATGGGGCTGGCGCCGGGGAACATGGGGAAGCTGGGCGAGACCAGGTGGGTCAGATCAGCCACGTTGCTGAAGGCTTTGCCGGCCACCTGGCTCTGGGCCTGCGCGCTGCTGGCCGCTACCGCAGCCATGCCGACCGCCACACCCAAAAGTTCCCGACGGCTGAGGCTTTTTTCCACCAGACCCATCACACACGGTGCGCACATAAAGTAACCTCCCTGCTGATAACCTCAAGCACCCGCCAAACGGGATTGTGTTCAGGCAATGCTCGAGTGCCTCGAGTCTATGACTCGGGTGAATAAAAATGCAACCTGCTCCCTGGGGCATATCCAATGGGGCTTTTTCCCCGCAGGATCTGGATTAGGCGGGGTTCGACCAGGGCCTCGAGTTTCTGCCGCAGTGGTTTGACGTAGACCTCCACGATGTTGGCATCGCCAAAGAAGTCGGTGCCCCAGACCTGATCGAGCAGCACCTGCTTGAAAAGCTCCCGTTCGGGCTGGCGCATGAAGGTGTGCAGCAGGCGGAACTCGAGCCCGGACAGAAACCCAGCCTTGTATTGCCTTACCGAACCCTGCACAATCAGGGTGTGAATGCGGCGGAAATCCTGACCCAGGCCGCGCAGCAGCAGGGCTTTCTGACGGCCTGGGCGGGGGTGGAATTGCCGCACGATACCCAAGCCCGTTACCAGGCTTGGCTTGCCGGGGGTCGGCAGGCCGAAATGGCCTATCTGAGCCAAAATCTGAGTACCCGACTCAACCCCAGCAGCCGATTAAGCTGGGCAAGGAGTGTGCTGGTGTTAGCAGTCCCTCATGCCTACCCGCCACCCCAGCGCCCCCCCGGCGGCATTCGGCTGGGCCGGGTGGCCCGCTACGCCTGGGTGCGGGACTACCACCTGCTGCTTCAGCCTTACTTGCAAGACCTCGAGCGCCTCGCCCAGAGCCTGGGCCTGCGAGCTAAGGGCTACGTGGACACCGGCCCCCTCTCCGAGCGCTCCTACGCCGCGCTGGGCGGCCTGGGCTGGATCGGGCGCAACGCCATGCTGATGCGGATGGGCGAAGGCACTTACCTCACCCTGGCCGTGCTGCTCACCTCCCTTCCTGCTCCAGTAGAACAGGCGCTTTACCCCAACCGCTGCGGCACCTGTCGGCGCTGTGTAGCGGGCTGTCCTACCGGGGCGCTACTGGGCGATGGAACGCTGGACTCGAGGCGCTGTATCAGCTACTGGACCATCGAACACCGGGGCCTGATTCCACCCTCGATGTGGGAGGGGATTGGAGATTGGCTGTTTGGCTGCGACATCTGCCAGGAGGTGTGCCCCTGGAACCGCAAAGCCCGGGCCTTCTGGCAAGGTTTTGTGCCCGAGCCCGAGCTGGCCTACCCCAACCTGGAGGACTTTTTTTACCTCTCCTCCAAAGCCTTTGAGCGCAAGTATGCCGGAACGGTTTTTCTGCGCCCCGGCCGCACCCGCATGGCCCGCAATGCCCTGGTGGTGCTGGCCAATCTGGGCAACCCCGACTACCTCCCCCTGGTGTGCCAGGGGGCCCGCGATGTCAACCCCCTGGTGCGGGCTACAGCCGCCGAGGCCCTGGCCCGCCTGGGCGATCTGGACTCGGTTATTCCGCTATTGCAAGACCCAGAGCCGTCGGTGGCGGGGGTAGCGCGGGCGTTGCTTGGAGGTCACTGACGCAGGAGGGCTGAGAGGGAGTATGTTTCTGGCGGAGGATACAATACTGCAACATGGCACTCTCCTCGCACGAAGCCTATTTCAACACGGTTTCTCCGGCGGCCCGGCAGCGGCTCGAGGCCATCCAGGCCAGGGTCGAGGCCTTGCTGCCGGGGGTCGCCCGTTGCATTGGCTACCAGATGCCAGCCTTCCGAGATGGGCGGATATTCTTCTACTTTGCGGCCTTCCAGAAGCACATCGGCATCTATCCACCCGTTACCCAGGATGCAGCCCTCATGCGGGAGCTTGCGCCCTACCGGGGTGCGAAGGGCAACCTGTCGTTCCCGCACGATCAGCCTTTGCCCATCGAGCTGATTGGCCGGGTGGCGCTTGCGCTACACCTCGAGTATGCCCGCAAATGAGTTCCTGACCGAACTACCGTAAACGCCCCCTGGGAACAGGGTTGGTGAGGCTGGCCAGATGCCGGGCCAGCTCCAGGGGGGAGTCGAACTCGAGGCGCTCGGAGAGGTCGGTTTTTTCCAGGGTGGCGTGCCAGGGCTGGCTCTGGGTCTCGAGGTAGACCCAGAGCCGGTATTCCCGCAGCAGATGGGGAGCGGTGGGTCGGGTAGGTTTCATAGGGGTTCTTCTTCAACCTCGGGTAGGAACCTTGGCCCAGTGAACGGTGGTGGTGCGGGCCGGGTCGTCCGGCAGGTAGGCCACCGGAACCCGCTGCCCCACCAGCAGCAGCATGAACCCGCCCAAACCGCCAAAAGCCCGCCCCATGGTGCGCATCTCGCTTCCTTTCTACTGCACTTGCCCAATGCTGATGTTGACCTGGTCGGTGCCGGTCAGGTTCTCGGGGTCGGTGATGGAAAGCCGGAGTTGCATGAGCTTGACCCCGTTGTTGTTGATACCGTAGTCGGCAGGAGTGAAGCAGGGGAAAGGAATCTGGTTCAGGGTGCAGGTCTTGGGCACAATGGTCCAGCTCTGGCTGCCGTAGATGAGCCGCCAGACCACCGTGTACTGGCTACCTGGCCCGCCGCCGGGGTCGGTCAGGCTGTAGGTAAGCCGGATGTTATTGTTGGCCAGGAAGGAATCGTTATCCTTGGGGTTAAGGATAGTCACCACCGGCGGGCCGCTGGGGGGCGGATTGTTCACAGTGAAGGTGCGGGTTGCACTTCCCTGGGCTCCGTAGGGGTCGGTGGCCCGCAAGGTGATGGTACGGGTGCCAGCGCTGGCAAAGCTGGCCGTGAATTCACAGCCGCTCCCCAGGGTATCGGCGCTGTTGCTGCTGCTCCAGGTGAGGCTGCTACAGGGCAGCTCTACCGGGAAGGCCCCGTCGCTGTCCAGGCCCCGGCCTCGGAACAACAGGGTTTGTCCGACCAGGGCGGTGGTGGTGTTGGGGCTGATGATTTCGGCGGTGGGGGGCAGGTTGGTTCCGCGCACGGTGATGGAGGCCGAAGCCGTAAAGCCCAGCGCATCGCGGGCGGTGACAGTAATGGTGTGGAGCCCGGGGGAGTTAAAGCGGGCCGTCACGTTGTTACCACTGCCCAGTTCACCGTCCTGGCTGGAAGTCCAGGTGACGGCGGGTGTTTCCCCATCGGGGTCGGTGACAGAAGCGCTGTAGGTAACGGACTGCTTGTAGGGGAAGCTAGCCCCATCGGCTGGTGTGGTGATGCTGATGCTGGGTGGGCGGTTCTTGAAGATGTTGGATCTGGAGGCGCTGAAGACGGTGATGTTCTTGAAGAAGTCCCTGGCCCATTTCACCGAGACGTAGACCAGTCCACCATCGCCATAGCACCGGCCCCAGGAATTCTTCAGGATAAAGTATCCGCCCCCCTGCCCACTGGGTGCATTGAAGAGCTTCTCCTGGATTTTGCTGTTCGAGAGGTAGCCCACCAGATGGATGGCATGGCCACCCAGCACATTGTCGCGATGGTCCCAAAGGAAGCCGTTCGAATCTAGATCATCCATCCCTCTAGTGACCTCCAGGGCCACCACCATGGGCCGTCCGGCTGCCAGGAGGTTGCGGATGGTGTTGAGGGGAAGGTCGTCGCCGTTCTCCCATAGCAGATACGAGCTGCTCATTTTGAAGCCCTCGTTGTTGCTGGGGGGTCTGCTGCCGCAGTAGTAGTTCCCGCCAACCTGGGTACACAGGAACTGGCTTTGATGGGTGGTATTGGAGCAGCGCTCGTTGTAGTCCAGGCAGGATCCGATGTAATCCGCTTCTTCATCGGCGGCATCATCGTCTTTCCGCTTTAGGGAGGGGTTGTAGTTCCACTGATCTTCAAATGGCAGGCGGTAGCCACTCTCGCTAAACTTCTCGGCTACGTCGGCGGTGGGTGCGCCTTCATCGTAGTCGTCGGCATCCCAGACGGTCTTGATCCTGTTGTAAAGGAACTGCTCCGAGAGGTTGACCCACCTCCCGTCGCGAACAGCTACAAGAGTTTCAGCTGCTGAGGTCAGGGCAAAGCCAGTACAAGAGCCACGGCGGCCCTGGTTCTTGGTGCTGGTGGTGAAGTACTTGAGTGGCCAGTGCAGGTTCTTGTACAGGCCACTGGCCCGATAGTCGCACTGCCTGCCGATGCGGTCACTGCCCAGGCCGGAGCGCTCCTCGTTGGCAGGGCTGGTGGGGAAATTGGGGGGCTGGTAGGGGTCGGCCTGAGCGCTTATCCCCAGGCGTTGCTGGGCTGCCCGGAGCGCCCGTTCTTCCAGCGCTGCTACCTGCCCCTCGAGCTTCTGCTCGAGCTGGGCCAGCGCGGTGCGAATCTCCGCAAAACTTTTGCCGGAGAGTGAGGCCGGGGTGGGCAGCCCAGTCTTGAGGTCATCGGGCAGGCTATCGTAAGCCTCTGTGTACAGCCCCAGCTGATTGTCTACCCGCATATAGCGCTCATGTGCGGCCAGCAGATCGCGGAGCTTGGCGCGCGGCCCCATGGTAATCACACTTTCGCTCTGGCCGGCGTTGTTGGTAAGGGTGATCAGGTAGTTGTCCCCTGCTAGCTTCTTGATGTTGGGGTCGCTCAGGTCGGGCTCTTTGAGAAAAACACCCAAACTGGGGCGTTGTCGTACCAGGTTCTGGATGCTGACCTGGTCGGCTTTGAACTGATCCTCGGCCTTCTTCTCACGGGCCTGGCGGGCCGCCTGGGACTCCCAGCGGAAATCGGGGTCTTGGCTCAGTTGCCGGAACTCCTCCGGACTGACCAGTTGGGCTCCAGCCGGAGGGGGGCTGCCATGGGCGTTTTCCGGGGTGAACACTTTTTCGCCCCCACCCCCCGAACAGGCCAGCAACAGGCCCGTCAAAGTAAACAGTGACAATCTTCTGGCAAAAGTCATGGGTTCCCCCTTGCTACGGTGTATGGGTTGCACCGTGAGCCAAGGCTAGGAAAGCGAGCGTTGCAAAGGCGTTGCAAGGCAATCCCTACGGGTGTTGCAAAGTTTGTGATGGGGGACTTGGGGGCTGGGTTGAGCTGCCCAGCCATTTGTGGGCTGCTTGTTTATCGGAGCCCGTCTCGCTGCCTTTGCAAGAAGGTCTGCTTGAGCTCGAGGTAGCCCTCGAGCGTTGCGGCCAGGGCCTGTACGCTCTGCTGGGTCTCCCGGCGCAATGGGCTGTTTGGAAGGGTTTCTAACAAAACGCGACGCAGCTCGAGCCCCTCCAGCGGGGGGGCTTTGCCGGAAGCCAACAGCGCCTGGGCCTCCAGGAGCAAGGGCTCCAGCGGTTGGCCGAGCTGGCGGGTGGCCTCGAGGCGCACCGCCAGGTTCAGGGCTTGCAGGGCCCCGCTGGGGTAGCGGGTCTGGGCCAGGGCCAGGGCTTTTTCGGGCTCTTTCTGGCGGTTGGCCAGCAGGCCCAGGTAACAAGAGACCGTAGCCTGGGCCTCGGGCAGGCTTGGGGGCTCTGCCTGAAGCGGCTCGAGCAGAGCCTGAGCGGCGGAGAGGCGGCCTTCCAGCAGGTAGAGCAGGGCCTGGGTGGTGCGAAGCTGGGGGGACTCGGGTTGGAGCTGCTTTAGGGCCGCGCAAACCTCCCAGCCCTGGGGCAAGGCCCCCAGATAGCCCAGCCAGGTGGCCTGGAGGGCCCGCAGGCTCACCTGCTGGTCGCGCTCACCCAGGGCATCGGCCATGGCGATGGCCGCCTGCAACGCGCGGAGGGCAGCCCCCAGGTGGCCCGAAAGGTACTCCACCTCGGCCAGGCGGCGCTTGAGGGTGCTCTGGGTACGGGGGTGGGCGTTTTTGAAACGGGTCTCGGCTTCCAGCAGGTGGTCACGGGCTTCGGGCAGGGCCCCGGCCTCGAGCTGCACCCGCAGCAGGTTGGTCAGGAAGGCGAAGGCCAGGGTTTCGTCCTGGAGCCGGTAGGCCACCTCGAGGGCCTGGCCCAGGGTCTGCCCGGCCTGTTCGGTCTGGTTGGTGGCCAGTTCCAGCCGGGCCCGCGCATTGAGGGCCAGGGCGTGGTCGCGCTGCCAGGGCTGGGTGAGCCGCAGGGCCTGCTCCACCTGCTGCCGGGCCTGCTCGGTCTGGCCCTGTTGTAGCAGGGGATAGGCCAGGTCTATAGAGAGGGTTGGTATCAGTTCGAAGGCGTACTGCCGGGCTGCCTCGAGGCCTTGCTCGAGGTGCCGGATGGCCCCCGCAGAATCCCCCAGCCGAAACAACGACGAACCCGAAAGCCGCAGCGCCAGCACCCGGCTGGGGCCGTCGGGGGCGCGCTCCAGGGCAGCCTGGGCTTTGCTCCTGGCCTGCTCGTAGCGCCCCTGGTGAAACAGGAGGCGGGCCCAGGCCACGTCCAGTTCGGCCTGTTCGCTGCTGGAGCGGGCGGTGCCGTCTAGCCGTTCCAGTTCCTGCTGGGCCCGGGCATAGTCCAGTTGGTTCTGATACAGGTTGGCCAGGGCCAGGTGCACCCCAAAGGCTTCGGGGAGCCTGAGGCCCAGTTCCAGGGCCCGCTGGTACTGAGCGAGGGCCTCGGGGTGGGCGTACACCCGTTCGGCGGTCTGGGCGGCCCGGATGCGCCAGCGGATGACCTCCTGAGGCTCCTGGGCTCGCTCGAGGTGCTCGGCAATCTGGGCAGCAGGCCCGTCCAGGCGTTCCAGGCTGGCTGCCAGTTTGCGGTGCAAGAGGCGTTTGCGCTCGGGGGAAAGGGCCTCCCGCAGCGACTCGGCAAAGAGGTCATGGGCGAACCGGTAGCCGTGGGGACTGGACTCCAGGATGGCCGCTTCCAGGGTTTGCTCGAGGGCTTCTACGGCCTCCCACTCGGAGAGCGCGGTAGCCCCGCCCAGCGTTGCCAGGCTGAACCCATCTGTGGCCAGACAGGCAGCCTCCAGCAGCCGCCGGGCACCTTCACCCAGGTTTTCCACCCGGCGCAGCACGGCCTCTCGAACGCTTTTGGGGATGGGCAACTCCCGATAATCGCTGGTTTCCTGGTCAAACGGCGTTTCCCAGCCGCCCTCCTGATTGATGCGTAGCAGGCCCGACTCGAACAGGGTTTTGAGGGTTTCCAGCAGAAAAAAGGGATTGCCGGCGGTAGCCCGGTAAAGTCTCTGGGTAAAGATCTGGCCCTCGGGGGAACCCGACATCCGCCGCACCAGCTCGAGCATCTGCGGCGCTGAGAGGGGTTTGAGCTCGAGTTCCAGACCAGGGCCCAGGGCGTGTAGCTGTCGGAGCAGGCGCTCTGCTTCTGGGCCAAGCTCGCCTCTGCGATACGCCCCCAGAAACCGATATGCCTGACCCCGCTCGTGCAGCCGCTGGAGCGCAAACATGAGCAACTCCAGGCTTTGCAGGTCGAAGTACTGGAGGTCGTCGAACACCAAACCGCCGGTTTCTCGGAGGGCGCTTTCCAGAAAGACCACATAGGCTTCGTACAGGCGCAGGCGCTCGTCGGGGGCCCTGAGGGGTGGGGGTGGAGCGTCTTCCAGTTCCGGCACCAGTCGGGCCAGTTCGAGGCGTACCCAGGGCGCCAGCCCAGGGTTCGGCTGGGTTTGCCACTGTTCGCGGATGGCTCGGCTCAGGGTAGCAAAAGGCAGGCAGGCATCGGTGGGGCGGCCCTGGTGAAGCAGGGGCCGTCCCTGGTGCAGCATGAACTCGCGCAGTAAGCGGGTCTTGCCCACCCCCGCCAGGCCACCGAGCAGCACCCACTGCCCATCGGCCCAGGCGCTCTCCATCTGCTGCCAGACCTGTTCGCGCCCTACCAGTGGGGCAGTTAGGGGCAGGACAGAGCCTGCGGGCTGCACGGCAAGGGGCCTGGTTTCCACCGACCGTGCGCTGCGAATCTGTTCGGCCAGGTGCAGGGTCTCGGGTAGGGGCTCGAGGCCCAGTTCCTGCCTCAGGGTTCCCCTGAACTGCTCGAAGCGCTCCAGCGCCGCCTCGCGCTCTCCCAGCAGATAATAGAGCCGCATCACCTCGCGCTGGTGGCGCTCTTGCAGGCTGTCCTGGGCCAGCAGTTGCAGGTGAATCTCCAGCGCCCCCCGCCAGTCCCCCCGGGTCTCGAGGTTCTCAGCCTGGTACAGGAGGGTTCGTTGCCACAGGCGGCCTAGCTCCTCGCGCTCTTGTGCGAGCCACTCGCTGAACCCGTCTGCTCCGGGCAGCTCGAGCGCTTCCAGCAAAGCGCCCCGGTACAGGTTGAGAGCCTCTTCATATCGGCCCTGCTCCACCAGCGCCCGGAACCGGGCTACATCGGTTTGCGCAGGGCTCGCCACACCGACTTCGTTGCTGCCTACCTGTACACAGTCTTTGAGCGGGGTCTCGCGCAGGCGGAAGAGTTCCCGGCGCAGGTTTCGCCGCGCACTTTCCTCGTCGTTTTCACTCCAGAACAACCCAGCCAGCTTGCTGCGGGGAGTGGGGCCCTCGAGGGCCAGATAAGCCACCAATCCCAAAAGCTTTTTGGTGGGCAGGGTGATACCCTGTCCCCCTAACCACACCCTAGGCGAGCCCAGCAGATGCAGCACCAGCTCGGATGGTTGGGGTAAGGTCTCTGGCATGGCTTATCCAGTGGGGGTAGGGAAAGGTTCTTGTTCATCACAACTAGCGGGGTTAGTGTGCTGCTGGTGAACAATGTGCGTGGTGGGCTGCAAATGAGATGCCCAAACCGCTTTACTTGGGGAATCGCCCCTGCCGCACCACTTCGGCCAGCACCTCCGGCAACTCCCAGGCGGCCAGGTCGAAAGTAACCTGGCCGTAATCGTAGGGCAGCTTGAGAAAGCGGTGATGAATTTCGCCGTGGATGTCGTCTTCCAGAATGAGCACATCGGCGCCAGGCTCACCCCCCAGGCTCAAGCCCACCGAGCCGGGGTCGTAGACCACCCCTTTGAGTACCACTCGGCGAAAGGGGATGTGCTTGCCCGCAACCACCGCATAACGTGAGCGGATGCTTTCCAGCATTTTCAAAATTTCTGCCGGGTGCGCGTCATTAAGATCAATTTTGTTTTCAGGGTCTTCTGGAGAGCCGTGAAACACCATCAGGCGGCCCCCAGGGGTGTCGTAACGGTGGCGCGAACGCAGATTGCGCAAAAAATGCATCTCGCGGGGGCCTAGTTGTTCGCGGGTCCAGATGATGGTGGTCTCGGCAATGCCTTCGCGGGCAGGGGAGGGGAGGTGATAGGCCACCCGGAGGTCGGCGGCCCCCGGAACGCAGGGGATACCTTCTCGGTCTAGCTTACGGATTACCTGGCGCGGATGAGGGCCATAACCCACCAGATCCCCCACGGCCAGCACCTGATCAATGCCCTCTTTGCGTAGAGCCTCCAGCGCCGCTTCAAGCGCTGGCAGGTTGGCGTGAATTTCCGCAATAATTCCCAGGCGCATGGCTGCTTCATTTTGACATGAAAAAGTTATGAAGTGGGCTCATATGGCCCTCATTGGCTAGGGTGTTGTCTGGCCTGAATGTTCAGGCGTTTTTCAACCTGACGACGTATGCTTTAGCGGTGCAGTTCTGGCTTCCCCTTCTATTAGGTGTAGCGCTGGCGCTCTGCCTGCCGCCCACGCCGCTGGGTTTTTTGATCCCGCTGCCCCTGATCTGGCTCCTGACGCGGGGGGGCTTTCGCTTTGGCTTGCTGGCTGGAATTGGCTTCTGGGCGGTGCATCTGGTCTGGCTACCGCTTAGTTTTGTGGTGCTATTTGAAACGCCCTGGGGCGCAGTGCCCTATCTTCCGCTGGTCTTGATCAAGGCCGCCGTCTGGGGGGTTGTGTTTGGCCTGACCCGGGACAAACCCCTCGCCCGTGCCGGGCTGTGGGTGGTGCAAGAGTACCTCACCTCCTTGGGGGAAGTCGCTTTTCCGTGGGGCTTTTTGGGCTATGCGCTGGTAGAGGCTCCGGGGCGGGTTTTTGCCAGCCTGGGCGGTGTCTACCTGCTTTCGCTACTGGTGTTGGCGGTGGCGCTCGGTCTGTACTTTGCCGGAAGGCGTGTAGCGCAAGAGCGAGTGGTCTTTTCTGCTCACAGCCTGGGGTTAATGGGCATTTTGTTGTTTTGGGTGGGGTTATGGATCATGCCACTGCCCACTACACAGGGGAACCTGGCCGCCCTGCTGGTGCAGGGCAACATCAACCCCTTGCGAAAGCTCGAGGGCCTCTCTGCCGAACAAACCTACCTGGAACTCACCCTCAAGGGTCTGCAAGCCCATCCCGAGGCCCAGGTCGTGATCTGGCCCGAGACCGCCGTAGCGAGCTTTTCGCCCCAGTTGCCGGCTTTGCTGGGTAGCCGGGAGCTTTTGAGCGGCCTCGAGACCGGCCTCACAAACCGGGCGGTGCGGGTGGTGGGCGGTCAGATCACCCACTTCTACGACAAAAACCGGCTGGTGCCCTTTGGCGAGAACTTTCCCTGGAGCGAGGCCCTGCGCCCGGTGTATCGGTTCTTTTTCCGGGCTTTCGGATTCGGTGGCGATCTGGCCAGCCGCACGCCTGGAACGGCCTACGTGCTCCTGGACAGATATGGCGCATTTATTTGCTATGAATCGGTCTTCCCATCGGTTGCGCGAAAGCTGGTTTTGAACGGTGCAGAGGTTTTGCAACTCGGCTCCAACGATGCCTGGTATGGCCCCAGCTTTGGGGGCTTGCAACACTTCCAGATGGGCCGCCTGCGGGCGGTGGAGACCGGGCGCTGGTTGCTCCGGGCCGGCAACGATGGCGTAACCGCCATCATTGACCCCTATGGCCGGGTTACGGCCCGTATTCCCCAGCGTCAACCCGGCTTTCTGGCAGGGCAGTTTGCTCTGCTGCAGGGCCAAACGCTCTATGTGCGCTGGGGGGATTGGGCGGTGGTGCTGGCGGGGGCTCTGGGAGTGCTCGGCTTGCGAATCCGTGCAAAAGGCACTATAGTTTAGACTTGCTGGCGAATAGGCCAGAACTTTTGCCTGCGTGCCGGGATGGCGGAATTGGTAGACGCACCCGACTCAAAATCGGACGGTTAACAGCCATGTGGGTTCGAGTCCCATTCCCGGCACCAACAAGCGCCCCTGGAGGCTCAGCGTGGAGATACTGCAAAACATCTTGATTTTTCTGTACATCGCCGTGGCCGGTTTTCTGGTCTACCTGGTGCTATCGCAAGAACCCAAACAGGGTGCAGGCGATATGTTTGGTGGTTCGACCGACCTCTTCAGTACCCGTGGCGTAACGGGCGGCCTCTACCGTATCACCGTGGTTCTGGGCGCCATCTTTGTGATACTGGCCTTTTCGTTCCGGTTTTTCAGCCGATAGACGGTTGGAAATATCTTTCACCAAGAGAACCCTCCGCCTGTGCTGGAGGGTTTTTTCCTATTAGCGCCGTGGAACATCGTTGTAAGCCCATCCACCGTTCGGTGGATGTATTCCAAGTGCAAATTCAGCTGCAAGCCCTTGACAGCCGCATGAAGGCTTTATAGCTTTGTACCAAGTCCATCTTGCCCAGGTTCTTCCCCTAAAACCGGGAAGGTGGAGAACTGTCCAGAATCAGGAGGCATGAAATGAAGAAACTGTTGGTCTTAGGAATGCTCGCCCTAGCCGGGTTGGTGATGGCCCAGCCCAAGGTGTTCAAGGGCACCGAGCCGGGCCGCGCCGGTGGTGCGTACCGGATCACCGCCATCTCCGACCCGCGTACCTGGAACCCCTTTGTGGCCCGGGAAACCTCTTCTACCGATATCATTGCTTTGTTCCTACCTTACCTGACTACATACGACCCTTACACCCAGGCTCCCGAGGGCCGTCTGGCCAAGTCCTGGGAGATCCGCAACAACGGTCTGACGGTTATCTTCAAGCTGCGTGAAGGGGCTAGGTGGTCGGATGGTCAGGCCATTGATGCCGACGATGTCATCTTCAGCGCTACCGTGCATGCCGATCAGCGGGTCAACTCCAACTCCCGCACCAGCTTCATCCTGGACGGCCAGCCCATTAAATGGACCAAGGTAGACCAGTTTACGGTGCGGGCCGACTTCCCCAAGCCCTATGCGCCGGCTCTGATCCAGGGCTGGTACATCGTGCCTGAGCACGTTTTCGGGCCTGCCTACCGCGCTGGGGTTCAGCAGCTTCAAGCGCTATGGAACCTGGACACCCCGCCAGCCCAGGTAGTCTCGGGCGGCCCCTTCAAGCTGGACAGCTACGTCAAGGGTGAGCGGGTGGTGCTGGTGCGCAATCCCAACTACTGGGGCGTGGACGAGCGCAACAACCCGGTGGCCTACATGGAGCGCTACACCGTACAGATTGTGCCCGACCTGAACGCCCAGCTAGCTCGTTTCCTGGCCGGGGATGCCGATACCTTCTCGGCTGCTAACGCCGACCAGGTGGCCCAGGTTTTGGAACGCATCCGCGGCAACCGTCTGCGGGCCGAAATTTTCCCCAACGTAGACGTTACCCTGGGTACCAACTTCATCGTCTTCAACTGGAACCACAAAGACTCCTTCAAAGAGAACCTCTTCCGCCAGGTCAAGTTCCGCCGGGCCATGGCGCACCTGATGGACAAGAAGTCCATGATTGAGGTAGCCCTGGGTGGGCTGGGTCAGCCGCAGTGGAGCCCCATTTCTATTCCCAACAAAGCTTTCTTCACCGACGATGTAGCCAAGTTCGAGTTCAACCCACAACGGGCCGTGCAGCTTCTGGCCGAGCTGGGCTTCCGCACCAAGAACCGCGATGGCTGGTTGGTTAACGCCGACGGTAAGGTGCTCGAGTTCAACCTGGTGACCAACCAGGGCAACAACGTGCGTGAGCGCATTGCCCAGATCTTCCGCGACGAGGCCCGCAAGGTGGGGGTCAAGGTGGAGTACCGCCCCATTGACTTCAACGAGCTGGTACGTCAGCTCACCAGCCCCGCGGCCGACGGTACCCGTGAGTTCGATGCCATCCTGATTGGCCTTACCGGCGGCATCGAGCCGGCCTTCAGCCGCAATGTGTGGGAGCTGAACGGCTCGCTGCACGCCTGGAACCTGGGCGTCGGCGGCAAGAACCCTGCCAAAGTAGAGGCTTTCGAGGTGCTGATCGATACCCTGATGAAGCGCGGGGCGACCACCCTCGACCAGGCCCAGCGTCGCCAGATTTACGTACAGTTCCAGAAGGTGGTGGCCGAAAACCTGCCGCTCATCTACACGGTGGCCCCGGCCTACAACCCGGCCCGCCTGACCCGCCTGGGGGGTATGTTCCCCAAAGAACAGATCAACTCCATCACCGGGCAGGCCCCCTACATCGAGACCATTTTTGCCAAGGAGTAATTGCCTTCGGGGGCAAGGGGTGGTTGGCCACCCCTTGCCTTCATGCTGAGGTGCTATGTTTGGCTACGTTGTACGAAGGCTGCTCCAGCTAATCCCCACTTTTTTTGGGGCTACCTTGCTGGCTTTCCTGGTAATACAGCTTGCCCCGGGCGATTTTGTGACGAGGCTCGAGCTCGACCCCACCCAAGACCGTGAATCCATCGCCAACCTGCGCCAGCAATTGGGCCTCGACCAGCCCCTGCCGGTGCAGTATGCCAAGTGGCTTTCGGGCATTCTGCAAGGCTACCTGGGCCTTTCGCTCTCGTATAAAACCGACGTTTGGAACGTGATTGGCCAGCGCATCCTAAACTCCATGGTATTGGTGGTGCTGGCCACCCTGATGATCTATCTGGTCGCTATTCCCATCGGGGTTTACTCGGCTATCCATAAGTACACCTGGCTCGATCGCACCTTTACCGTGCTGGCCTTTTTGGGCCTGGCCATTCCCAACTTCTTTTTTGGGCTGATCATGCTTTTTTTGGCGGTCTGGCTTTCTGACCTTACCGATATGCGAATTCTGCCTATCGGGGGGATGACCAACGAGTTTCTGCACCTAGGTAACATGACCCGTGCAGCCCAGTTGCTCTTCCCGCCAGCTTTGCTGGGTACGGTGGTTTTTGCAGGGCTGTTCTGGTGGCGCACCCAACGAAAGCAAGCGGCCACGTTTGGTATATGGGCGGGGCTGGTGCTGTTTGGCGTAAGCACCCTGCTAATGCTCTGGCCGCTGTTGCAAGGGCCGGGCTTGCCCGAACGGCTGCCCTACACTGAGTCGCCCCTCTGGGCCAGGGCCACTAACGTACTCTGGCACGCTTTCCCGGTGGTCATTGTGGTGGGTACTTCAGGCCTAGCCGGTCTCATGCGCGTCATGCGGGGCCAGATGCTGGACGTACTCTCACAAGACTACATCCGCACGGCGCGGGCCAAGGGTTTGAACGAGCGGGTGGTGATCTACAAACATGCCCTTCGCAACGCCATTATCCCCTTCATCGCCGGGATTGGCGGCTTGTTGCCGGGCCTGATCGGGGGTGCGGGCCTGGTGGAGGTGACCATGGCCTGGCCGGGCATTACCCCCGCGCTTTTAGAGGCCATCTCGGCCATTGACGTGTATGTGATTATGGGCCTCATCACCATCACCACGGTCTTGCTGATGATTGGTAATGTGATCTCGGATCTGCTTCTGGCCTGGGTAGATCCGCGCATCCGCTACAGCTAGGGGGAATGGACATGATTCAAAGAGCACAACGGAAGACCACCCCCCAGGCCAATCGAAGTTTCTTCCAGCAAGCCTGGATTCGCTTCAAGCGGCATCCCCTGGCCCGATTGGGGGCAGCGGTGCTGCTGGTGTTTTACCTGGGGGCTCTGTTTGCCGACTTTCTGGCCCCGTACCCTGAGGAAAAAAGCTTCCGCGATTTCTCCTTTGCTTCGCCTACACAAATATTCTGGCGAGATGAGAACGGGCGGCTCACCCGGCCCTATGTGTGTGCTGCGGAGCGGCGCAGGAACCTCGAGACCTTCAAGGTCGAGGTCATCACCGATTGTGAGAAGGGCCGCTACCCTATTTATTTCTTCGTTCAGGGTGAGCCCTATCGTTTCCTGGGGCTTATTCCCGCCAACCTGCGCCTGATGGGGGGCCCCTGGCTGCTGGAGGATCAGGCCAAACTCTTTTTGTGGGGCACCGACGACTTTGGCCGCGACATTTGGGGCCGCATCTGGTTTGGAGCCCGTATCAGCCTGACCATCGGCATTTTTGCAGTGGCCCTGGCGCTCGTGATCGGCATTTTTATGGGCAGCATCTCTGGCTTCTACGCAGGCCGCCCGGTCACTTTCAGTATCGGGCTGTTGAACCCGCGTTTCTGGGAGTTTGTGCGGAGTAGCCGCCCGCTGGATCATCTGCTGGCGCTTATCGGTCTGGTGCTGATAGCCGCTTTGCTCTGGGGAATGGGACAGGGTTACGAGCGCTACATTCGGCCCGACCTTCAGCGCGTGAGCACCCTGGCCCTTGGGAGCCTGGGTCTGGTGATAGGTCTGGTGGCGCTGGGGGCGCTGATGTACTTCCTGGTCTGGCGCAGTCACCTGGCCAGGGCCCTCTTATGGCTTGTGGCCTGGGGGAGTATAGCCTGGTTGCTGTGGATTACCGTTTGGGGCTTCTGGCAGAGCAGCCGGGGTTTGGAAGCCATCATCGCGGGTTTGATTGGTGCGGTGTTGCTGGGGGCTGTTGGTTATGTCCTGCTCTGGCCGCGCATTGAACTCGACCTCGACACCATTATTATGCGTGCGGTGGAGGTGCTGGCGGCCATTCCCGATTTGTTTTTGCTGATCATCCTTTCGGTGCTCATCCCCATGGAAGTGCCGCCTGCGGTGCGCTTCGTGCTGGTGGTGACCATTCTCTCTTTCGTGAACTGGGGTGGGCTGGCCCGCATCATCCGCAGTCAGGTACTGCAACTGCGCGAGATGGAGTTTGCTCAGGCGGCCCAGGCCCTGGGGGCGGGGGATGCCCGGATCATCATTCGGCACGTACTGCCAGGAACCTACACGTACCTAATCGTGGCAGTCACGCTGGCCATTCCCGGTTTTATCCTGGGCGAGTCGGGCCTTTCCTTCCTGGGGTTGGGCATTCAGGAACCGGCTACCTCCTGGGGGCTGATGCTTTCCAAGGCCCAGGCTACCGGCATCACGGCCTTTAGCGAGCGACCCTGGCTTCTGATTCCAGGGGTTTTTATCCTGCTGGCGGTGCTGGCCTACAACTTTATGGGAGACGGATTGCGCGATGCCCTTGACCCCCGCACCAAGGTGTAGGGCGATGGTTATCATGAACGTGTCCCCTATGGCGATATAATGTCACAACTTGCTGTCGCAGCGATTAGGAGTGGGAATGGACGAGAAACGGTTGGTGGATGTTATAGACCTCAAGGTTCACTTTTTCACCGACGACGGTGTGGTCAAGGCCGTAGACGGTGTTTCGTTTCATATTGACAAAGGCGAGACCCTGGCGGTGGTAGGTGAGTCGGGCTCCGGTAAGTCGGTTGCCAGCCTGGCCATGATGCGCCTGATTCCCAACCCCCCTGGCAAGATTGTCGGTGGGCAGGTGCTTTTTAGGGGCAAAGACGGCAAAATTCGGGATCTGGTCAAGGAAGATGAAGCCACCATGCGCAAGATTCGTGGCAACGACATCGCCATGATCTTCCAGGAGCCCATGACCAGCCTTAACCCCGTGTACACTGTGGGCGATCAGATAGCCGAGGCCATTGTGCTGCACCAGGGTAAGAGCAAGAAGGAAGCCCTGGATCAGGCTGCCGAGATGCTTGATCTGGTGGGTATTCCCGAACCCAGAAAACGCCTTGCCAACTACCCCCACCAGATGTCGGGCGGAATGCGCCAGCGGGTCATGATTGCCATGGCGCTCTCCTGCAATCCCTCGCTCCTCATTGCGGACGAGCCCACCACTGCGCTGGATGTGACCATCCAGGCCCAGATTCTGGAGCTCATGAACAAGCTGCGGGAAGAGATTGGCATGAGCATCCTGTTCATCACCCACAACCTGGGTGTGGTAGCCGAGATGGCCGACCGGGTGGTGGTGATGTACGCGGGGCGGGCGGTGGAGGAAGCCGATGTGGTGCCTACCTTCAAAAAGCCCCTGCACCCCTATACCATGGGTCTTTTGAACTCGGTGCCCCGCCTGGATCTGGCTGCCACGCACCAACAGCGCCTGGAAGCCATTCCGGGCAACGTGCCCAACCCGCTCAACCTGCCTCCAGGCTGTGCTTTCCACCCCCGCTGTAAGTTTTTCAAGCCAGGCCTGTGTGACCAGGACATTCCAGTATTGCAAGATGCTGGCAATGGTCACATGGTGCGCTGCGTGCGTTGGGCTGAGATTCAAAAAGGCGAGGCGGTGGGAGCATGAGCGTAGCAACCCCAGAAACGACTACGGCGAACCTGGTCGAGGTGACCAATCTCAAGAAGTGGTTCCCCATTCGTGGGGGAATTCTTTCTCGAGTGGTGGCCAACGTTAAAGCGGTCAACGATGTGAGTTTTGCGGTCAAGAAGGGCGAGGTGCTGGGCCTGGTGGGAGAGTCCGGCTCGGGTAAGACCACCGTGGGCCGCACCATCCTGCGCCTGATTGAACCCACCGAAGGAACCATCCGCTTCAACGGACAGGACATTACGCATCTGCCTAAAAACCAACTGCGGAGCTACCGCCGCAAGATGCAGATTATCTTCCAGGATCCCTTTGCCTCGCTCAACCCGCGTATGACGGTGGGGGACATCATCGCAGAGCCACTGGTTATCCACAACCTGGAAGGCTCTGCCCAGGCCCGCAATGAGCGTGTGGCCGAACTGCTGCAACTGGTGGGCCTCAACCCAGACCACGTGCGCCGCTATCCCCACGAGTTTTCTGGTGGGCAGCGTCAGCGTATCGGGATTGCTCGAGCGCTGGCGGTACGCCCTGAGTTCATCGTGGCGGATGAGCCGGTCTCGGCGCTGGACGTTTCGATCCAGGCCCAGGTGGTTAACCTGCTTCAAGACCTCAAGGAGCAGCTCGGGCTGACCATCCTGTTTATCGCCCACGACCTGGCAGTGGTGGAGTACATCTCCGACCGTGTAGCGGTCATGTACCTGGGTAAGGTGATGGAGCTGGCCCCCTCGCGTGACCTCTACTTGAAGCCCCGCCACCCCTATACCGAGGCCTTGCTTTCCGCCATTCCTACCCCCGACCCCACCATCAAGCGCGAGCGTATCGTGCTGCAGGGGGATATTCCCAGCCCTATCAACCCGCCCTCGGGCTGCGTTTTCCGCACCCGCTGCCGCTATGCCATTGCGGAGTGTGCAACCACTGTGCCCGAACTCAAAGAAGTCTCGCCCGGCCATTTCAAGGCCTGCATCCGCGATGACATCCCGGGTCTGAACTGATTCAAACCCCTCTAGCGAGCGCCCGATGAGGGCGCTGGTTTTTTTCACAGACGTGGCCGCCCATCTGGGTGGCCACTGTTCTGTCCAGGACAAAGGATTCTCAATCCCGGTGGCTCGAGTTGCACCAGTGAAGCGACTTGTGTTGCAGGGGAGGGTCAAAATTTGATGAGCTTGCTCTCACCCCTGGTTGCCTACCTGATGATTTACTGAGGCCATGCAAAAGCATTTTCTGTTATGGATGGTGGTGCTATTGGGGACAGTTCAGGCTCAGGAATCTGTTATCTATCGGGGCTTTGCCGAACTACGACAGCTGCAAACCCTGCCACAAAACGAGTGGATTTGGGAGCCAGGGGAGACCCTGTTCCAGAGTCTGGTACCGGGAACCCTGCGTTTGATTGGGGTAACCGAGCAGTCGCGCCGGGTGCAGGTGGCTGCCCAACAAAGCCCCCTGGCTGCCTATGTGGGCAAGGAAGTGCAGTTTTACTGGGAGGGCCAGTGGCGCAAGGCTACCCTGGTGAGCGCTGAGCGGAACCTGTATCTGTACGAGGGCCGCTACCTGGTGGGGTTGCCTGGAACGGTAGCCTACCCCGACCCCAGCGGATTCAGTACTGCGCCGGGCCCCAAGGTGATTTTCCGGTATTCCGGGGGTGGAGCGGGTACCCTGGCCTACCTGACTCGAGGCCTGACCTGGAGCCTGCGCTACACGCTGGAGGACGGCGAGCTAACCGGCTGGGCGAGCCTGACCAACGGACTGGGCCGCACGGTACGCCTGGGTCGTACCGAGCTGGTAGCCGGGAGTGTGCCTTTGCTGGAAGGGGGGTTCAGTGTGCCTGCCCCCCGCCCGGAAACCCGAATGTTGCAGGCCGCCCCTGCCGCTGCAGAGGTGGCGGACGCCGAGTTTGTGGGAGAGGCGGCGGGCACCTACCGCTACCGCTTGCCGGGGGAGGTGACGCTCGAGCCCGGCCTCACCGAGCTGCCCTTCATACGCACCCGGGTGCAGCCGGTCTATGTATGGCGCTTGCAAACCGGCTTCAGCACCGAACGCGAACTGGCTTTTGTACGGGGTTTTCGTTTTGCGGCCCCGGAAAACCTGGCCGCCGGGGTGGTGAGCATCCGCGAGCAAGGGGTGTTCGTGGGGCAGGCCGCTACCGGCGATACCGCCAAAGGCAACAATGTCAACCTGATGCTGGGCCCCGACCCCGAAGGCCGGGCCACCCGGCAGGTAGAGCAACAGGCCCGCAACCGCTTCCGGGTGACCACCCGTGTGCAAAACCCCAAGTCCTATCCGGTGGAGATCGAAATTCAGGAGTTCATGCCCCAGCCCTTCACGCTGGAGGGGGAGGGCCTCGAGCGCATCCCCGAGGGCTACCGCCTGCGCTTCACCCTGGCCCCCAATCAGAGCCGCACCTACACCTACACCCTGACCTTGCAGCAGCGGTAAAGCCAGGCGGCTAGGCCGAGAGCTAGCACTGAAGGCCAGAGCCCCTGACTTTACGCCCCGTAGGGCACCCAGATATTTTTTATCTGGGTGGCTTGCCGCAGGATTTCGTCGGTGTCGGGCAAGGCTCCGCTCTCGGGCAGCGTCCAGGTGCGTTTCATGTTCCCGGCGCTGGCCTTTTCGACCAGGGCGCGTCCGGCCTGGGGCCCGGCGTACCAGACTGCGTCCACGTCGTCGTGCTCGGCCAGGGTTTTGGCCAGTTCATCGCGCTCGCCGGTCACAATGTTGAACGTACCCGCTGGGATGTCGGAGGTCTCGAGCACCTGATAGAAGTCGGTGGCGGTCAGGGGGGCCACCGGCGAGGGTACTACCACCAGGGTGTTGCCCAGGGCCAGCGCGGTTCCGGCCAGCCTGACCAGGGCCAGCAGCGGCTGGTCGTCGGGGCAGAGAATGCCCATTACGCCAATGGGCTCGGGGACGGCCAGGGTTACGTTGCGGATGGGCGTGGGGTGCACCACCCCTTCGTATTTGTCGGCCCAGGCCGCCGCCGTGAAGAGGGCCTCGAGGGCCGCTTCTACCTCGGCGTGGCCGTCCTGTCCGGTCTGTTCGTGGATGCGGCGGGCAAACTCCTCGGCCCGCTCAGACAGGTTTTCGGCCAGAAAGTACAGGATTTGCGCCTTGTTGTGCGCGGTGGCCTTGCGCCAACCCTCAAAAGCCGCGCGGGCAGCCTCCACCGCATTGCGAATATCCTTGCGGTTTCCCAGCCCCACCTCGCCCAGAAGTTGGCCATCTGGGGCATATACGGCCTTGCTGTAGCCGCTATCGGGCCGGGCCTGCTTGCCGCCGATAAAGAGCTTGGCGGTGCGGTCTATGGGGGGCAACACTGCCGCGCTCTGCTTAGGGCCGAGGGCCGAGGGCTGAGGGCCTTTCTTTCTCTTGATTTGCGCCCTCTGCTCTCTGCTTTCAGCCTTTTTCACGTACTCCCACAGCCCCTCCTTGCCCCCCTCGCGCCCAAAGCCCGACTCGCGGTAGCCGCCAAAGCCGCTGGCCGCATCGAAGAGGTTGGTGCTGTTGATCCAGATGGTGCCGGCCTTGATCTGGGTGGCGATGTCTAAGGCCAGGTTGATGTCCTCGCTCCAGATGGAGGCGGCCAGGCCGTAGCGGGTGTTGTTGGCCAGCCGGACGGCCTCTTCCGGGGTGCGGAAGGTCAGGGCGGCCAAAACCGGCCCAAAAATTTCCTCCTGGGCGATGGTGGAGGCCGGGGCGACCTGGGTGAACAGGGTAGGGGGATAAAAGCACCCCTGGCTTGGCACCGCCCAGCTCGGCTGCCAGAGCTGGGCCCCTTCCTCCACGCCCTTCTGCACCAACTGCTGGATTTTCTGAAGCTGTACCGGCGCCACGATGGCCCCGATGTCCACCGCCTTGTCCAGTGGGTCGCCGCAGCGCAGTTTTTCCATGCGGGCCCGCAGCTTGGCGTACATCTTTTCGGCGATGCCCTCCTGAACCAGGAGCCTCGAGCCCGCGCAGCAGACCTGCCCCTGGTTGAACCAGATGGCGTCCACCACGCCCTCGACCGCGCTGTCGAGGTCGGCATCCTCGAAGACCAGGAAGGGCGATTTGCCGCCGAGCTCGAGCGAGAGCTTTTTACCGCTGCCCGCCGTGGCTTGGCGGATGAGCCGCCCCACCTCGGTCGAGCCGGTAAAGGCAATCTTGTCCACCCCTGGATGCGCCACCAAAGCCGCCCCGGTTGAGCCGTCGCCGGTGAGGATGTTCACCACCCCCGGCGGCAGCCCGATGTTCTGGCAGATTTCCGCAAAGAGGAGCGCGGTGAGGGGCGTAAACTCGGCAGGCTTGAGCACCACCGTGTTGCCCATGGCCAGCGCCGGGGCAATCTTCCACGAGAGCATCAGCAAGGGAAAGTTCCAGGGGATAATCTGCCCCACCACACCCACCGGAGCGTAGCCGGGCAGCTCGCTTTCCATCAGCTGGGCCCAGCCTGCATGGTAGTAGAAGTGGCGGGCCGCCAGGGGAATGTCGATGTCGCGGGTCTCGCGGATGGGCTTGCCGTTGTCCAGGGTTTCCAGCACGGCAAACAGCCGGGCGTGTTTCTGCACCTGCCGGGCCAGGGCATACAGGTAGCGGGCCCGCACGTGGCCGGGGGTCTGTTGCCAGCCCGCCAGGGCCTTGCGGGCTGCTTTGACGGCTTCGTCCACATCGGCAGCGCTGGCCTGGGCCACCTCGGCCAGCTTCTGGGCGTTGGCGGGGTTGTGCGTGGCGAACCATTCTTTCTGGGCCGGGTCGCGCCACCTGCCCCCGATGAAAAGCCCGAATTTGCCTTGGTGGGCCTTCAGCCAGTCCAGCGCGGGTTGGGCGGCCTCCGGGGCGGGGCCATAGGGAAGGGTCTCCATAAGTTCGCTAAGGGTCATGCTTTGCTCCAGTTCAAGGCGGGTTTAGTTATCGGTGAGCGTTGCTTCATTGTGTTTAAGAAAAATCCCATAAGGGCTGCGTTGGCGTCTTTGGGCTATCAGCTATAGACCATCGGCCATCAGCATTCTTTTACCCCAGCGGCTGGTACTGCATCGAGGCATAGCGCCCGTAGGCGAAGTGCTCGAGCTGCCGCTCGATGTCGTTCAAGAGGGCGCTGGCCCCAATGCGGAACAGGTGGGGCTGCATCCATTCGTGGCCCAGCTCCTCTTTCATCAGGATGAGCCAGTCCAGGGCCTGCTTGGCGCTGCGGATGCCCCCGGCGGGCTTGAACCCTACCTTGTGGCCAGTCTGCTCGTAGTAGGCGCGGATGGCCCGCACCATCACCAGGCTGTTTGGTAGGGTGGCATTGACGCTTTCCTTGCCGGTGGAGGTTTTGATGAAGTCGGAACCGGCCTGCATACAGACCAGGCTGGCCTTGTAGACGTTTTTGAGGGTGCCCAGCTCGCCGACGGCCAGAATGCTTTTCATGTGCGCCGGGCCGCAAGCCTCGCGGAAGTCGCGCACCTCCTGATAGAGGGCTTTCCAGTTGCCGGTGAGCACGTGGCGGCGCGAGATGACGATGTCAATTTCGCTGGCGCCCGCCGCGACGGAGGCCTCGATCTCCTGCAGCTTGAGGCGGTGGGGGTTGAGGCCCGCCGGAAAGCCGGTCGAGACCGCAGCTACCGGAATTCCTGAGCCTTCCAGGGCCGCTACTGCGGTGGGCACCATCTCGTGGTAGACGCAGACCGCTCCGGTGGTAAGGCGCAAACCGGGCACCCCCAGATCCTGTAGCAGCTCGGGGCGCACCGGCTGGCGGGCCTTGGCGCACAGGCGCTGCACGGTGCCGGGGGTGTCGTCGCCCGAGAGGGTGGTGAGGTCTATGGTTCGGATGGCGTGCAGAAGCCAGGCCGCCTGCCACTCCTTTTTGACCGTGCGGCGGGTGGGCAGGGTAGCGGCCCGGCGTTCGATGGCGCTTTTGTTGACCAGGGCGCCCTCGAGGGCGCTGGGGTCGAAGGGGGTACCGGGGTTGCGCTCCGGCAGGGGAGGGGCGTGAGGTGCGGTGGTAGTTGCCATAAGAGGCCTCGAGTACAGCCGATTATAGCCCAGCCTGCTATACTCAGGTCGAGGGCGACAGCATTGACCCAGTACTGGGCAAGACGACTGGCCGGGTGCAATCCACGGCAGTGTTCAAGTCCGGGACATTTGGTTTTGCTCAAGCTGCCATGCTGGGGGTGTACGCCGAGGGTTCGGCTTCTACCATAGCCTCAGGAGGTAAAGGATGGAAACCCTGGAAGTGGCCAAGTGTCCGGTGTGTGGTGGGCTGGTGGAGGTAGCGGGCCCGTGGGTGGGCCTCGAGGTGGAGTGCCCGGACTGCACCGAGATTCTGCGGGTGGTCTCGCTGCACCCGCTCAAGCTCTACTACGCCTTCGACCCCGATGAGGAACCCCTGCCCGAGGAGGAGCATCGGGTGCCCAGGGGTGAATAGCGAACAGCGCCGGGCCGGGGTGGTTTATTCCGGCCCCAGCACGATAATCACATCGTAGCCCCTGGGCTCGAGGCGGATGCGGGTCTGTAGGGGTAGGTGTAGCAGATCGGCGTAGTCCTTGGCTAGCAGAAAGGCGGGCGACTCCCGCCCCACAATCGAGACCCCACTGCGCACCAGTACCAGGCTGGTGCCCCCTACCTCGCCTGTTTGCACTTCCGGGGGGGGGATCCCCAGCTCCACAAAGCCTTGCCGGTAGCGTTCGCCCAGCCCCGCCCCACTCCGATCCAGGAGCAGGGTTTTGAGGCCCAGGGCTTCGGCCTGTACCATTCGGGCCATCGCCTCGGCATCGGGGGTGTAGCCCAGCAGACCTGCCGTGAAAGAAGCCATGGCGGCCTGGTCCAGTACCAGATAACTGCCTTCCTCGAGGGTGGGCAGGGTTGCGCTCTTGAGGGCCAGACTCCGCAGGTTGGGCAGCAGCCGCAGGGCTTCGGTGAGGGGAAGGGTGGTCTCGAGGGCGTTCCACACCGCGCTGGCCACCCCGGGCAGGCGCGGCCAGTAGCGAGGGCTCTGGGCTTTTCGCAGGGCCAGCCCCATCACCTCCTTGATGCGATCCAGCCGGCCCAGGTCGGAGCCTTCCCAGCGGCGAAAGCGCATGTATTTGACGGCATCTTTCCCGTTCAGATGCACTGGCCCGGCCGGAAAGTTTATGTACAGGCCCGCAGCCCGGTCGGTGTACTTCATCGGATAAGGCAGCACCACATCCACCCCATCCACCGCATTGACCAGCTTCATCACGGCCTCGAAGGTCAGGATCAGGTAGTGCTGCACCGGCACACCCAAAAGGTTTTCCACCGCTAACCGCAAGCCTTCTGCCCCACCGCCACGCTCGTAGACCGAATTGATCTTGCCATCGTAAAAACCGCTAGGGGTTTCACCGCGGTAGCGCAGGTCGCGGGGAATGGCCACCACAGTGGCCTCCGAGCCGCGCAGGCGAATAAAAAAGATGGTATCGGTACGCAGACCCGGCCCGCAGGCCGTATGGTAGCCGCAGTATTCGGTGTCGCGGGCGGCTACGACCAGGCTCAGCTCCTCGACCGGGCCACTTCCCCGATACTCGCCAAAGAATCCCGCCTGCACCTCCCGCAGCTGCGGCCCATACGCCAGGGCCCCTGCCAGGGTCAGCAGGGCCAGCCCGAGCAGAATCAGCGAAAAACGTGGTTCAGAACGATGCGCACGTACCGACGACCCCGGCCTAGCCCGATGGGGTGCGCGTGGTTGTGCCATGACCATTAGATTACAAAACCTGGCGATGGGGAGCGTAATAGACAACCCAAAAAAGGCCCTGGGTGGAGTACCCAGGGGCAGATAGGCCGGTTACGTTTTAGCAGTCCTCCCCGCGCTGTTCCAGGACCGCTTGGTAAGCGGCCAGGGTTCTTGGATGGGGTTCGATGCCCTTGCTTTGCAGGTATTTGACCTTGCAGATAACGGCTTTCTGATAGGCTTCCAATAATCGTCCTGTCAGCGCCAGCTCGCGAATGTCGTGGTTCACCCCTCGACCCGGCTCCGAGACATCGGCAATATAGAGGGCCATGCCCAGCCTGTGATCGGGGCGAACCCCGTACACGTGGCCCTCGATGGCCTCAAGCACCTCTTCATCCACGATGCCCCATTGCTCGGCCAGCTTGCGCCCAGCACGGCCATGAAGCGATAGGGGATGGTTGCGCTCGAGGGCGATTTCCGGTGGCGCAAGCTCCCTCAACTGCTGCTCGCTTAAATCGCGGGCAGCATCGTGCAGGATGGCGGCCAGGTAGGTTTTTTCCACGTCAAGGCCGTTGGCTTTTGCAATTTCTGCGGCCAGCTCGGCCACCCGCAAAATATGTTCATAGCGCTCAGGCTTGACCTGCTGGCGTACTTTTTCGGCCAAATCAACGACAGAGATGCTGCTTATCAAGTGAAGCCTCCGCCGAGGGCGGGAGCAGGTTTGGAAACTCCTGCCCGTCCGCAGAAGAGAGCCTACCATATTTCTGGAAATTTCCAAGCCCGACTGCTCTTCAAGCGTAAAGGGAACTGCTTGCGGTCTTTCTCGTGATGACCCTGGATGATGCCTCACGCCATTTATGCGCTCTGGTTCCACGGAATGCTGTGGGTCGGTCGGGGGAGTCTCATGTTCGAGCGGCACTTGAAACAATTCGCCATAGCCGCTATAGTTGTCAGTTGGCTGGGTCAAAAGACCCGAGCTGTTTGTTGGATTGCACCGGCATCCCAAACGGCTAACTGGAGAGTGTGGTCATGTACGCAATCATCAAGACGGGTGGTAAACAATACCGCGCAGAAGCAGGCAGCAAGCTGCGCGTGGAGAAGCTCGAGGCCAACCCCGGCGATACCATCGAGTTCGATGCCCTGATGCTGGGCGGCGAGAAGCCGGTGATCGGCACTCCCACCGTTCCAGGCGCCAAAGTGGTAGCCGAGGTGGTCGAGCACGGCAAGGGCAAGAAGGTGGTGGTGGCCAAGTTCAAGGCCAAGATCCAATACCGTCGCAAGCGGGGTCACCGCCAGCCCTACACCGAGATTGTGGTCAAGGAGATTCGCGCCTGAAGCTGATAGCCGATAGCCCATAGCTAATAGCTGGGGATCATCCGCTAGAAGCCGTCAGCGTCCCGGAGGGAGTATATGGCACACAAAAAAGGTCTGGGTTCAACTAAAAACGGGCGCGACAGCCAGGCCAAGCGCCTGGGGGTTAAGCGCTTCGAAGGTCAGGTGGTCAAGGCCGGTAACGTGCTGGTACGCCAGCGCGGCACCAAGTTTCGCGCCGGCGAGGGCGTGGGCCAGGGCCGCGACTACACCCTCTTTGCCCTGGTAGACGGGGTGGTGGAGTTTGCCGACAAGGGCCGCATGGGCCGCTTTGTGCGGGTCAAGCCTGTGGAGCTGGCCAGGGCGGGCAACTAGGTTTTGCCGGTAGCCGAAGGCTGAAGCCCTCGTGCTCGGCCTTCGGCTTTTAGCTTGCTGCTATGTTCAGGGACATCCTCGAGATTACCGTGACCGCCGGGCGCGGTGGTGACGGCTGCATTAGTTTTTGGCGCGAAAAGTACATTGCCAAGGGCGGCCCCGACGGCGGCGATGGGGGCGATGGGGGCTCCATCATCCTGCGGGCGCTGGCCCAGGTGGACTCGCTTTCCAACCTTTCCAAGCGGGTCTACAAGGCCGAAAACGGCCAGCACGGCATGGGTAAGGGGCTGTTTGGCAAGTCGGGAAAAGACCTGGTTATTGAGGTGCCTCGGGGTACACGGGTCTACGATGCCGAGACCGGCGAACTGCTGGCCGACCTGGTCGAGGAAGGCCAGACCTTCGTGGCGGCCAGAGGGGGCAAAGGCGGCTGGGGCAACCCCCGCTTCGTGACCCCCACCCGCCAGGCTCCCCGCTTTGCCGAGGCGGGCGAGGAAGGGGAGAAGCGTAAGTTGCGCCTCGAGCTGATGCTGCTGGCCGATGTGGGCCTGGTAGGCTACCCCAACGCGGGCAAGAGCAGCCTGCTGGCCGCCCTGACCCATGCCCAGCCCAAGATTGCCAGCTACCCCTTTACCACCCTTTCGCCCAACCTGGGCGTAATCGAGCGCGACCTCGAGCGCATCACCATGGCCGACATCCCCGGCATCATCGAGGGGGCAGCCCAGGGCAAGGGCCTGGGGCTGGAGTTTCTGCGGCATATTGCCCGGACTCGAGTCCTGCTCTATGTGCTCGATGGCGCCGACCAGCCGCAAGAGACCCTGCAAACCCTGCAGGCCGAACTGCGCTCCTACGACCCTGAGCTGCTCAACCGCCTGGCCCTCGTAGCCCTGAACAAAACCGACCTGCTAGCCCCCGAGGAGACCCAGGCCCTACTGAGCGAGCTTTCCCAGACCGGCCTGCCGGTCATCCCCACCTCCACCCAAACCCGCCAGGGGCTGCCCGAGCTGGTAGAAGCCCTGTTTGCCCTGGTGCAGGCCGCGCCCAAGCCTAAAATGGAGCAGCCCAGGCCCAGGCCCGAAACCCCCGACTACATCAAGGTCACCCAGGTTGAGGAGGGGGTGTTTGAACTCGAGGCCCCCCAGGTTGAGCGCCACCTGAACCGGCTCAAGGGCGACCTGATGGAGGCTGCGGGCTACTTGCAGGAGCTGTTCAAGCGCTACCGGGTCGAACAGGCCCTCAAGGCCCACGGCGTGCGGGCCGGCGACACCGTGCGCTTTGGGCAGCACGAATTTGAGTACATTCCCGAGGTCAGGTAGATAGCGTAACCCATCGTGTACAATGAGACCGAATGGTCAAAACCATTGACACCCAAACGCTGATTGAGCACATCAAACAAGCCCTGGAGGATAAAAAGGCCGAGAATGTGGTCGCACTCGACCTGACCGGCGTTTCCGACTCGCTGGACTACTTTGTGATTGCCACCGGAACCTCCCAGCCCCACCTGCAAGCCCTCGAGCGGGCCGTGCGGGAAAAGCTCCAGGAAGACGAGGGCATCCGGGCGAATAAGGTCGAGGGCCCCAGCCCGCGCTGGATTCTCCTGGACTATGGCCCGGTGCTGGTTCACCTGATGAGCGCCGAAGCCCGCGAGTACTACGACCTGGAAGGCTTCTGGGCCGATGCAAAGCGACTATAAACGGCCCCATTCCCAGGGTTGCTCCGGCTTCAAATGCTGAAAACCGCAGAAAGCTGACAGCCGAAGGCCGAAAGCTCGAGGCGTTTTTTTGGTCTGCGGACGATGTGGCCTACCCCTGCTATTGCAGAGGATTGCCGTAATCTCTGGCCACAGACGCGCTTTTGGCTTGCGACCTGAGACCTGGGACTTTTACTCAAGGGAACTTACCAGCCCCGTTGTATGCGACCTACTTTGCCTTGCTCGAGGCGTTGGGCGGGTTGGCCGGGCGGTAGTTACGGACGGGGCCAAAGATGAACTTGTTGAACACGATGTAGGCCGCCAGGTAGGCGCCCATCTGTACCCAGAAGTTGTTGAATAGCGTTACCCCGCTAGCCCCCAGGAAGGTCATGAGCAGGGTGAGGGGCATGACCACAATAAAGGCCCGCAACAACAGGCTGGGAAAAATACGCAGCATGTCCCGGCCTGAAAGCGGGGTGCGCTGTTGTGCTTTGCGCTTGAGCTTTTCTTCCCGGCGTTTCTTGCCCATGCACCAAGTTTAAGCCCTGGACTTTGCGTGAACCAGGGGCTTGGCGCACAGAGCCTGGGGTAAAGCTGCCAACTGTCTGTTTTTGCTTTCAGTCTGGAGCCTCCAGCCTTATGCTGGGGCCGTGCGAAAACTCTGGGAAGCGCTTTGTGCCTTGCCGCACCGGGGGAGCGCCACGGCCCTCGAGGCCCAGGCGGCCCAGCAGCTCAAAGATTACCTGGCACGCCCTGGGTCAGGTATCTCGGTAGAAACCCAGGCCTTCCGAGCGCCCCGCAGCTATGGCCCCGAGCTCATCCTGATTAGCCTGCTACTGGCCTCGGGCGGTTTGGTGGGGCTGTGGTGGCTGGCCCTGCTGGGAACCTACGGCTTCTGGGCGCATTTTTCGGGTTGGTGGGTGCCCTGGCGGCGGCTTTTTGACCGCTATCCCTCGCAGAATGTGCTGGCCCAGACCGGCCAGGGCCGCAAAACCCTGATTCTGATGGCCCATTACGACACCGCCAAGACCTTTTTCCTCTACCACCCAAAGCAGGTGAGGAATTTCCGGCGCAATTTTTTGATCAATGCGGTGCTGGCTACGGTGCTTCCCTTTAGCGCCCTGGCGCCGGTGGTGTCGCAGTTGCTGGGCCTGTATTTTCTGGTGCAGGCCGTACTCCTGTCCCTGCGTGAGCTCCGGGAGCCCTATGTCAACGGGGCCAACGACAACGCAACCGGGGTGGCGGTGGCGGTGGCATTGTTCGAGGAGCTGACCCAGAACCCCCTGCCAGACTACCGGGTGATGCTGGCCCTCACCGGCAGCGAGGAAGTGGGGGCCAAAGGGGCCGAGTACCTGGCGCGCTCGAGGCGGGTTCCACCGGATGCCCTGGTGCTCAACATAGATAACGTGGGCAAGGGGGAGCTGTTTTATGCCACCGGCGAGGGAATGCTGGTCTACCATGCCTACCAGGGGGGCTTGCTCGAGGGAGCCCGGGCTATTCCGGGCGCAAGGCCCCTGGCATACACCCTGGCCTTTTTCGACACCCGACCCTTTGCAGCCCGTAAAATCCCCTGCCTGACCCTCATTCGATTAGAAAACGGGACGCCACCCAACTGGCACTGGCCTTCCGACCAGCCCGACGGGGTGGACTGGGGTGCGGTGGAGGAAACCCTGAACTACGCGCGTACCCTGGTGCGCCATCTGGCCTGACCTGGAGCGATGCCGCGCTTGTGCGTAGCCTCAGCTTACAAATTGCTATTCGTCATGGGTTGTCTGCTCGAGGAGGGCCGAGATGCTTGCAGAGCCACAAAATCATTTGGATTTTGGCCTTCAGCATCGGGCTCTCTGCGAGTTACTCCGGGTGAATTGAACAGCAGGCACATGACCGCCGTTAAACTTTGTTCATTTAGAGCAGCCTTTTGAGAAAGGGTGCAATATACTTTTGAGTGTGGGTTGGACAAGTGTACTCAGATGATTGCCCCAGCTCTAATACATTTGGCACTGATTGCAATACCTGCTGGGTTAGAGCGTCTGGAGAAAGCTGATTCAACCCACCTTGCCAAGTGTTGATACAAGGGAGCCACTGAATGAGTACCACCCAGACCCCCACCCCCATCGCTGAAATGCTGCGCAGCATGGTGCAGGCTCGAGCCTCCGACATTCACCTGCAGGCGGGGGCGCCACCCACGGTGCGCATTGACGGCAAGCTCAAACCTTTTGGCAGCAAGGTGCTTTCACCGGGCGACGTAGAGGCCATTGTGCGCAGCCTGCTCAACCCTGTTCAGCAAGAGGAACTCGAGTACAAAAAAGAAATGGACTTTGCCTACACGGTGCCGGGTCTGGCCCGATTTCGCTGCAATTTACTGCACCAGCGCGGCAGTTTTGGGCTGGTAATGCGGGTGGTAGCCGAGTCCATCCCGAGCTTTGAGGCTCTGGGCTTGCCCCGCCCGGTCATGGAGGAACTGGCCTCCAAGGAGCGCGGTCTGGTGCTGGTTACCGGCCCGACTGGCTCGGGGAAGTCCACCACCCTGGCCGCCCTGATTGACCACATCAACCTGCACTTCCCCAAAAATATCGTTACCATCGAAGACCCCATCGAGTTTTTGCACAAGCACAAGAAAAGCCTGGTGGTGCAGCGCGAGGTGGGGGTGGATACCGACTCCTTCAGCTCGGGCTTGAAGTACGCCATGCGCCAGGATCCGGACGTGATTCTGATTGGCGAGATGCGCGACCGCGAAACGGTGGAAGCGGCCATCATGGCTGCCCAGACCGGCCACCTGGTATTTTCCACCCTCCACACGCTGGACGCGGTGCGTACCATCAACCGCATCATTGACTTCTTCCCGCTGCATGAGCACCTGCAAATTCGCATTTTGCTGGCCGAGTCGCTTTTGGGCATCATCTCCCAACGCTTGCTGCCCCGGGCCGACGGACAGGGGCGGGCGCTAGCTTTGGAAATTCTGCTGGCCACGCCTTTTGTGCGCGACCTCATCAAGGACGAAAACAAGACCCCGCAGATCAAAGACGCCATGCTGCAAGACAACCTGCGCGGGATGCAAACCTTCGATCAGCACCTGGTAGAGCTTTACACCCAGGGCCACATCAGCCTCGAGGACGCCGAAGGCTCGGCCACCAGCCCCCACGAGCTCAAGCTGATGCTGACCAAGTTCACCGGGCGCGGGTACTGAAGGCCGATGCGATAAACCAACTTTAGGCGTACAACCGACTTTCAACGACACATAAGGTGAAAGTGGGTGGTAGGAGGTAGGTAGTGGGTTTCTATCGCCTGTCATAAGAACTCTGCATGAGTCCATCCGCTACGATAGGTTCAAGCAACTGACCAAACACCAACGCCGCTCCAGGCTGGAACTCGAGAACCCTCCCCGCCCCGACAATCTCCACGTCCGCTATCGGGATGCAGAAAACCCTTTTGAGCAAAGCCAGAGGACGCTAAAGGACTAGATCGGAAGGATTTCTTATCACCTGCCCCCAATCCCTAACCCATTTCCTTCTTCTGGTTTGCCAAGTGTAAAGCTGGTATTTGTCGGCAGGTTTGTAGCCAATGGCTCGAGCCTGCTGCGCTTCATTCGGGTAAAGTGAGGCCAGTCTGGAGGTTGAGCGATGCGCTTGCTTTTTCTTGGGTTAGCCGGGCTTTTGCTGCTGGTTTCGTGTGTTCCTGCCAACCAGGTGCGCCAGGTGCAGGGGCTTTCGGGGCCGGTGAACATTACCTTTGACCGCTGGGGCATTCCGCATATCCGGGCCCTCTCGAGCGATATGGACGTGTTCTTTGCCCAGGGATATGTGCACGCCCAGGATCGGCTATTCCAGATGGAGCTGGGCCGCCGTGCAGCGCAGGGTCGGTTGTCGGAAATTCTGGGGAGTGGGGCCCTCGAGCAGGATCGCTTTTTCCGCACCTGGGGCTTTTACCGCGCAGCCCAGGCTTCGTTCCCCAACCACACCGAGTTCACCCGCCGTGCCCTGGAAGCTTATGCAGCGGGGGTCAATCAGTTTATTCGCGAGGGCAACCTGCCCCTGCCCTTTGCCCTGCTGGGCTTCACCCCCGAGCCCTGGACGCCCGCCGACACCCTGGCCTGGGGCAAGCTCCAGTCCTACGACCTCGGACAGGTCTGGCAGGACGAGATTGACAACACCTTCATCCTGAGCAAGGTTGGGCTGGAGGGCTTCAACGACCTGCGCGGGGCCTACCCGGAGGGGTGGCCCACCGTTTTGCAACCGGGCGACCTGCGCGGCAGTGATGACCGGGCCAATCCAGGCGAACCAACTCAACTGGCGGGTATGTCTCCCGCTATGCTGGCGATGTTGCAAGAGCTGGCCCAGTTCTCCGAGACCCTTCGCATGGCCCCCCGCACCGCCGACCAGGGCTCGAACAACTGGGTGCTGGGTGGGTCGCGTACCACCACCGGCAAACCCCTGCTGGCCAACGACCCCCACCTGCGCCTGCAAAACCCGGCCTTGTGGTACATCGCCGACCTGCGCGGCCCCGGCTACCAGGCCATCGGGGCCACCATTCCGGGGGTGCCGGGGGTTTTCCTGGGTCGCAACGACCGGGTGGCCTGGGGGGCGACCAATGTCCGGCCCGATGTGATGGATTTGTTCGTGCTGGATCTGGAAGGGCAGTCCTACCGAACCCCCACCGGCCTGGTGCCGCTGCGCCTGCGCCAGGAGGTCATTCAGGTACGCGGGGCCGACCCGGTGACCCTCACAGTGCGCGAAAGCGAGTACGGTCCGGTGATCTCCGATCTGGGCCGGGCTTTCCTGCGGCCTGGCCTGACCGCTGGAACGGCCATTGCTGGCGAGAACCAGGCGGTAGCGGTGCGCTGGACGGGCCTGGAGCCCCAGGACACCACCCTGGATGCCTACCTGGGCATGAACCGCGCCCGCAACGCCGCCGAGTTCCGGGAAGCCCTGAGGCGCTACGCAGCCCCCATGCAGAACTTTGTCTATGCCGATGTGGACGGCAACATTGGCTACATTGCGCCGGGCCTCATTCCGGTGCGCGACTGGGATGGGCGCTTTCCGGCCAGTGCCCGCCAGGGGCAGCAGTGGAAGGGCTATGTGGCCTTCGAGCGCCTGCCACAGGTGGTGAACCCCCGCGAGGGGTTTGTCAGCAGCGCCAACAACCGGGTTTTGCCGCACGGCGGGCCCGACATCTCCAGCTACACCACCGAGGTCTTTCGCGCCCAGCGCATCCGCGACCTGATTCTGGCCACGCCTAAAGCTAGCCTGGCGGACATGGCCCGCTGGCAGGGTGACACGTACTCGATTATCGCCCGGGAGATGCTGCCGGGCCTCCTAGCCTTGCAGCCCCAGAGCGAGGCGGCGCGGCGCTTGCAAGACGCGGTGCGCGGCTGGGATTTGCGGGCCGAGCTGGATTCGATCGGGGCCACGGCCTTTGCTTTCTATTACCGCGAGATTTCCCGGATGCTCGAGGACGAACTCGAGCTGCGCTACCCGCCGGTGCCCTACACCTTTGTCAAGACCCTGCGGGAGGATGGTCGCTGGTGCAGAAACGCCAGCGCCGGTATCCAGAACTGCGCTCAGTTCATGGCCCAGGCCCTGGAGAAGGCTGGTGCGGAACTCGAGCGCCGCTTAGGCCCAGACCCCACCCAGTGGCAGTGGGGCCGGCTGCACCAGGCCAGCCTGATCTCCCCCCTGGCCTCCACGCCCCTGATTGGCGGCCTGTTCAACCGTACCCTGCCCACCCCCGGCTCCATGCACACCGTCAACGTGGCCAACTACAACCAGGACACCTTCCTGCACACCTCCGGGGCCAGCCTGCGCACCCTTTTCGACCTTTCCGACCCCGACAATAGCCGCATCATCTACCCCATGGGCCAGTCCGCCGATGTGTTCAGCCCCTACTTCGACAACCTGCTGTGGCTCTGGCGGGACAATCAAACCGTGCCCATGAGCACCCGGCCTGCCGACTGGGGCCAAACCTGGACGCTCGAGCTCCGGCCCTGAAGATGGGGCTAGTTTCCGGCTCCAAACCGGGTTTGGCCACAGACCAAACCCTGCTTGGAAGCTGAAGAAGGGTGATGGTACATGAGCTTCCTGGACCTGTGATACTCCGGCGTGCTTGGAAAGGGGGTATGCAGGGGGTTCTACTCTACCAGTACAGGTTTCAGCTTGCGGTGACGGTACGAGAGCACTGCGGCAAGTTGGGTGAAGAGGACGACTTCGACCTACGGTGCAGTTGGAGGAGCTGTACCATGAAGCCAAGCGGTTTATGAAACTGCTCGAGGAATGGAAGGCTTTGGGTAATGAGGACTTGCGCGCCGAACCCGAGGCCCAGGTCACCACCCTGCGCATCCATGCCCAGGTACTAGAGAAAAGCCTCGAGGCCGAGCTGGAAGCCACGCCAGATTTTGAAGAGTAAAGCTTTAGCGCTTCGCCTCCACCCGCCCCTTCATCTCCCCAATCAACTCCGCAATGCCTAGCGTGCGCTGCTCCTTCACGTGCCGTTCGCGCAGGTTCACCGTGCCTGCTTCGGCTTCCTTGTCGCCCAGCACCAGAATCAGCGGGATTTTCTGAAGTTCGGCATCGCGGATTTTGGCGTTCATACGCTCGGGGCGGCTGTCTATCTCCACGCGCAGTTTGTGTTGACGCATCTGGGCTGCTACCTGCTGGGCATACTCGAGGTGACGGTCTGAGATGGGCACAATTACAGCCTGGATGGGGGAGAGCCACAGGGGGAAGTCGCCGGCGGTGTGCTCGAGGTAAAAGGCAAAAAAGCGGTCGAAACTGCCCATGATGGCGCGGTGGATAACCACCGGGGTTTCCTTTTCGCCTTTTTCGTTGGTGAACTCGAGGCCAAACCGCTCAGGCACGATAAAGTCGAGCTGGTTGGTAGCGATGGTATCTTCCTTGCCCAGCACGCTGCGGATCTGCACATCCAGCTTGGGGCCGTAGAAGGTGGCCTCGCCGATGCCCTCCACGTATTTGGCGCCGGTCTGCTCGAGGGCCGCCCGGATGGCCGCAATCGAGTCGCGCCAGTTGTCGTTTTCCTGGCCAAACTTCTCGGGGTTGTGCTCAAAGTCTGGAAGTGAGAGGCGGAACCAGTAGTCCGAGATGCCAAAGTCGCGGTACACCTCGTCGAACAGTTGGATTACCCTGATGAACTCCTCGGTCACCTGCGCCCTCGAGCAGTAGATATGCGCGTCGTTTTGCGTGAAGCCCCGGGCCCGCGTCAGACCCGAGAGGGTGCCCGAAAGCTCGAAGCGGTACACCGTGCCAAACTCGGCTAACCGCAGGGGCAGGTCGCGGTAGCTCTTGGGGCGGGCCTTGTAGATCATGTGGTGGTGCGGGCAGTTCATCGGCTTGAGGTAGTATTCCTCGCCCTCAATCTCGATGGGGGCGTACATGTCGTCCTTGTAGTAGGGCAGGTGGCCGGAGGTGTAGTAGAGCTTTGCACTGGCAATGTGCGGGGTGTAGACGTAGTGGTAGCCGTACTCCTGCTCTTTGTGGTACATGTAGTCTTCCATCTGCCGCCGGATGAACGACCCCCGCGGCAGCCACAAGGGCAGCCCTTTGCCCACCTCCTCGCTGATGGTGAAGAGGTCGAGCTCGGCCCCCAGTTTGCGGTGGTCGCGGCGTTTGGCTTCCTCCTGCTGCCAGAGGTAGTGGTCGAGCTCTTCCTTGGTGCGAAAGGCAATGCCGTAGATGCGCTGGAGCATGGGGCGGCTCGAATCGCCCCGCCAGTAGGCCCCGGCAATGCTGGTCAGTTTGAAGTGCGGGGGAATGCGGCCTGTGCTGGGCACGTGGGGCCCCCGGCACAGGTCGGTAAAGCCAAACTGCTCGTCGCCTTGCTTGTAAAAGCTCAGCTCCTCGTTTTCGGGCAGGTCTTGAATTAGCTCGGTCTTGTAGGGGTCGATACCTGCATAGCGCTTCAGGGCCTCTTCGCGCGGCAGCACAAAACGTTCCAGGGGCAGGTTGGCCGCCACGATTGCCCGCATCTTTTCCTCAATTACCGGCAAGTCCTCCTCGCGAAGGGGCTCGGGGGCGTCGATGTCGTAATAAAAGCCGTTTTCGATCACCGGCCCGATGGCCAGCTTAACCTGCTCCGGCGCAAAACCCCGCTCGGCGTACAGCTCGCGTACGGCCTGGGCCATCACGTGGGCCAGGGTATGGCGGAAAAGCTGCACGTACTCGGGGTCACGCTCGGTCAGAATGCGGAGCTCGGCCCCATCGGGTAGAGGCTTGAGCAGGTCGTAAAGCTCGCCATTGGCAATAGCCCCGATGGCGGCTTTGGCCAGGCCGGGGCCAATGGCTTTGGCCGCATCGGCTGCTGTGGCGCCGGGCTTCAGTTCCAGTTTTCGTCCGTCGGGAAGCACAACGTTCATACGCACCTCAAAAAAAATCCCGGCTCTCTAACCACGAGCCGGGAGAACCTCTTACTGCCCTCAGGCTAGAAGTTCCCCCCAGGTCTGGTAGTCTGCCGAGACCTCATCTTGCCTAGAAGTCTACGTCTGCACGGGGTGAGAGTCAAATCGAATCTCTCAGGGGGCAGTCTGGAGGCGCGTCAACCCAATTGGGGCGAAAGGAACAACCCTGTTCTGGAGTGTCATGCAAGGTAATGGTTTCCCTCACATGTGTAAATACCACTGCCACACCACCGCTGTGTCCAGGGGAACGGTGCCGAATACCAAATTCATGTGAACCTCTTTCTTTCTGCCCTTGCCGCAAAAGGTGGCGACACCCCGTCAGTGCTTTCGAACAGCGATGGGAACGCGATTGGCTGTACCTGGGGTGTTGGAGGATGAGGGGGCTTGGAAACACCTCCTAAAGATAACCATCCCACCTAAAGTTGGTATAACACCGTATGGCCCAGCTTATCTGGGAAGCACTCTGAGCATTACCTAGCGAGCCTGTACCCCCTCGAGCAGCTTCAACCGGCGGCCTGCGTACAGGGCCCAGGCATAGCAGATGATCGCTACTACCATCGGCCCCACATACCCCACGCGATCGGCCAGCAAGCCCCCCAGCACCGGCGAAAAGGCCAGCAGGCCCACGATGGTGTTGGACAGGCCAATATACGAGCTGCGGGAATCGGTGGGGGCCAGGTTCACCAGGTAGGTGGAGGTGCCCACCCCAATGGCGGCCAGATAAGCCCCCTGCAACACAAACACCATCCAGAAAGCCGAGCTGGGCAGCAACAGCGCCAGAAGGGGGGCCAGGGCGCCCAGCGCTGCGCCAATCAGGATCAGGCTGCGCGAGCCGTAGTGCCGGGAAATCCGTACCCACAGCAGGTTGGAGAGCACCGAGGATAGCGTATAAACCATCAGGTACACCCCAATCTCCCCCTTGTGGCCCAGCACCCGCACCGCATAGGCTGCGTAGAAGGGTTCGACCATGCTGGCCACTACCAGCAGGATGCGCACCCTTAAGAAGCGGCGAAAATAGAAGTCGCGGAACGGCAGGCTGAGCGAGATGCGCTCGGTACGGATTTCTTTGTCGGGTGGTTCGTCCATCAGGCCAAAGACATGCCAGCCATAGGCAAAGGCCAGGGTGCCCAGTGCGAACAGAATGGCATAGGGGTAGGGGAAAGCCAGCGGCAGTTCCAGAATGAAGCGCACCAGAAAGCCCGCCAGAAAAGCCAGCGCACCCCCCACCAGGTTGCGGGCCGAAAAGAGCCCGCTGCGGCGTTCCATGGGGATGGTTTTGCCAATGGCTTCCCAAAAGGGCAGGCTCGAGAATCCGGTGAAAAAGCCATTAAGGGCGAGCCCGATGGTAAACACCCATAGCAACAGGTCATGGCGCTGGCCCAGCACAAACCCCCCCAGCGCCACCAGGCCCAGGCTGGCTACCCGCAGCAAGGCCATCCGCCGGTAGAGGACTACCTTGACCGGCAGGCGGGCCACATAGGGGGCAATAAACACCTGGGGCACCATGGAGCCCGCATTCAAGAGCGAGGGCAGGAGCCCAATAACCCAGTTGGGTGCACCCAGCTTGGCGGCAAAGGAAGCCAGGACGATAGAACCATTAAAAAAAGCGTCGCCCAACAGCACGAACCAGCCATTGAGCATTGCGAAACGGTAGTTGCGGTCTCGGAGGTCTAGAATACCGGGCGTGTCGGTCTTGGTCATTCCTACGCTGGGCCCCTTTCACATTCTGCACCCGCGCTACAACGGGGTGACGGTCGCTGAGCTGGTCAAGGCGCACCAGCCCGAGAAGATAGTCCTGGCCTCTTACAGCCCTGAGGAACTGGCGGCGCAGAGCTGGCGCGACCAGAACGAGATCTCATTCTTTCATGTTTTGCCCTGGGCCGAAAGGGCAAGGGTGGCGGTGGAAGCGCTCGATAGCCAGGCCCACCTCAAAGCCGAGGCCGAGCAGTTCCGCGAAGCCCTGCGCCAGTATCCCAGAGGTCAGCAGGCCCTGAGCCAGGTGCAGGCCCTCGAGGAGCGCCTGCAATGGCTTTTGAGCACCCCCCGCACCCCCGAGGATTTTGCCCAGGACATGGTGCTCGAGGTGCTCCGGGCCTACCATCAGGGCTACGTGCAGACCTTTGGCGAAGGCCCGGCCACCGGCTTCCGGCGGCAGCGCATGGCAGAGGTGGCCGGGCGCTTGCGTAGTTCCCAGGGGCGTGTGGCGGTGCTGGTGGATGTGCTCGAGTACCCCTTGCTCCTGGAGCACCTGTTGCCGGAGCAACGCCTGTTATTGGGCCCCCACACCCCCACCGAGTCGGAGCGCCAGCGCAGCGTGCTGGATCGGGCCTGGCAACTCAACGAGTCGGACGACTGGGCGGTTTTGCTGCAGCAGTTGCAGGAGGTGGAAGGCCCCGAAGCCCTCTACTGCGCGGCGCAGATCTACCTGGCCGCCGGACAAGCCGGGGATGCCTTTGCGCTCCTGGAGCAACTCGTCCACAGCGATTTTCAACAACCCGCCTACCTGCCGGGCTACACCCTGGCCCGCTATGGGCAGTTGGCCGATGTGCTGGGCCGGCGCGACCAGGCACTTCGCGCCTACAGGGCCGTGCTGGGGCTCTCCTGGGCTCCGATGGAAGCCCGTGAAATTGCCCTGGCAGGACAGAAAACCCCGTTTCGCCTCGGGTTGACCGAAGCCTAGCCAAGCCTTCGCAAGACCCTTGGCGACCAGAAACCCATCAGCTTCATACCGCCCGGTTTGGGGGTGCCTTCCAACCAGGCCACGCCCCCTTTCTTGAAGGGAAACTGTCCACCGTTCCTGCGCCCGGTCAGGAGCCAGGCGCACAGCTCGCTGATCCAGGGCTCGTGGCCTACCAGCGCCACCCTGTCGCCCTGCAAGCCCTTGAGTAGGTTCTGGCTGGGCTCCGTGGCCAGGTAGGGGGTTACCTCGGTCTCGCCATCCAGCAGCGGAACCAGCAGCTCGGTGGTTTGCACAGCCCGCAGCTTGGGACTGTGATAGAGGCGGTCGAAACGAATATCCAGGCGTTTCAGACCCCGCACCACTTCCTTGAACTTCTGTACCCCCACCTCGGAAAGCGGGCGAGCATCGTCGGACTGGCCGGGCTCTGCATCCAGGGCAATGGCATGGCGAATCAGGTAGAGTTCCATAACAGTCTATGGTCTATAGTCTATGGTCTTATTGACTATGGACTATGGGCTATTGACTTGAAACTTTGCCGGTGAAACGCGGCTAGTAGTTTGGTAACGTTATTTCCTTGTCATTTCGAACGCAGCGAAGCGAAATGAGGAATCTGATGCGCTGCAGTCCACAGTTTTCATTTTACCCATGCAGTACCGGATTCCTCGTTGCACTGCGTGCGCCTCGGAATGACAACAGGAAGTCAGGGGCAGAAGTCGGTTTCATTTGAGGTATCCCGATTTCTTCGTTACCAGACCACTAGCTGCTTCGTGGTGCCCATTCTACCAGCAGTTCGCGGCCAAAGGCTTGCTGGAATAGCTTGGCCTGTTTGCGCGTTTCGGACATCTCTACCCAGGGCTCTTCGGGGGCCAGCAGGGTCAGGCGTACCTGTTTGGGGCCGAGGTCTACCTCGAGCCCCTCGACGCGCCCGGCCCGGCTGCGCTCGAGGTACTCGCTAATCCGCAAGAGCGTTGCCAGGCGTAGCAAGCGCTTGTTGTCGCCCTCCTGCAACACTGAGCGATACACCCCAGGCCGGGGTTCGCCCTTGCGGTGGTAGCGCACCAGGAGCCCCAGCAAGACCTGCTCGCGGTGGGTCAGGCCAGGGATGGCCGCGCTCATAATCAGGTACTCGCCGTGTTTGTGGTGGTCGTAGTAGCCCACGCTCATGCCGATGTCGTGGAGCAGGGCGGCCTCGTCCAGAAGCTGCTCCTCGGCCGGGCCATAGCCGTGCAGCGGGGCCAGCAGCCGAAAGAGCAAGCGGCAGAAGTGACGCACCCGGGCGGTGTGGCCATATTCCTGGGGGTAGTGGGCAAACAGATTACGCACGTAGAAGCCGCGTACATCGTTGAGTAGATGAGGGGGCGGCAGAAACTCGCGGTAGAAGGCCCCTTCGCGTACCCCCTGGCCGGAAATCCACAGGCCCTCCAGCCCCCCTTCGCGCAGCACCGTGCGGTAGACCAGCCCCCCGGCCACAATCACGTCGGCCCGGTCGGCCTGGAGGCCCTCGAGCTGCCGCCGCTGCTCGGTGGTGCGCTGGGCCAGCATGGCCACTACTTCCTCGAGATCCTCCCGCGAGAGGTAGTAGCCATGCACCAGGTCGAGGGGGTAGTCCTTGCGCCGCTGGGCCAGCTTGGCCAGGTTGCGCACTGTGCCGCCCATCGCCACCAGGGGTAGGGAGTGTGCACGCACCTGAGCCAGAACCTCCTTCATCTCCTTACGCACAAAGCGCTCGAGGTCTTCCATCTCGCCCTTCTTGGGAGGGTTCGACCCCAGGAACATCTCGGTGAGCCGCACTGCTCCAAGCGGGTAGGCCCGGCCCTCTCGATACCGTCGGCCCTCCATGCGCGAGAGCTGAGCGCTGCCCCCTCCCAGATCCATCACCCAGGCGTCCTCAAAGGTGAAGGCGTTCGCCACCGCCAGCACCCCGTAGCGGGCTTCGTCTTCACCGGAGAGCACCTGTACCTGAAGCCCCAGCTTGCGTACCTCGCGCATGAACTCCGCGCCGTTTTCGGCGTCGCGGCTGGCGCTTGTGGCATATACCCGGAGTTCGTCCAGGTCGGTGGCCTGGGCAAAGTCGGCATAGAGCTTGAGGGCCGACAGGGCCCGCTGCATCCCGCTTTTCGTCAGGCGGCCCTGGGTGGCCAGCCCCTCGCCCAGCCGCACGGTCTCCCGAATCTCGTCTACCAGCCGGAAATGCTTTCCAGGCTCGTAGATATACACCACCAGTCGCGCCGTTCCCGACCCCAGATCCACGATGCCCAGCCGTTGCACCGCCCCATCGTAGGGCTTTAGTGCCGGAGGCTCAAGTTCTGTCAGGGTTGGGGGCATGGTCAGGCTCTTATCATTTGCATGAACACCGTTGTTGCAATCCCTCACCCGGCGGCACCGGATTGCCGTAAGTACAGCGTCGTAGAGATACCCATACAGGTTCCATGAGCTATGGCCCTAAAACCCCCTCCCTACCACGTAGGGAGGGTGGGGAGGGTATTGGGCAAGGCCCTGAACCGTGCTGTGTGAAGGCGCTGTTCAGCAACCCCACCCAACCTCCCCTACGCTGTAGGGGAGGAACGAAAAGGCATCTCCTACAGCTTCTGCCAGAGAACACAGCATGGGCCGTGGCAGAGCCGTGCAACTCAACTGAAATGGATACATCTGTAGAAGCATTTGTACGACTGTGCAGTAAGATTTGTCTTATTCGGCAAAATGAGTACCAAACTTGCCAGCGCTGTCGCCACCCTCTCCCGCAAGGGGAGAAGGAAAGGGGAAAACGATAAAAGCCTGGCAGGTTGCAAAGTGGGTGTTTGGCGGCTCGAGGTCAGGTCTCCTTCAAAATACCCTCGATTTTTTGGAGGAGATCGGGTAGATCCGCCTGTACTATGGCTGATACTATTTCCATGTCTACATCAAAATACTGGTGAATCAAGCGATTTCGTGTATCGGCAATTTCCCGCCAGGGAACCTCGGAATGGTTCAACTTCAAATCCCCTGATACCATACGCGCTGCTTCACCCAGTATTTCCAGCAGCCTTACGAGGGCTAGGGCCGTCTCATCCTCGGGCTGAAGTTCGGCAACACTTTTACCTTGTGCTATCTCCAAAGCCCGTTGGGCGGCATCGCGCATGTGCAGGAGCCGTACCCGGTCTTTTGGATCAAGCGGCATGAAGTACCTTGGCTTCAGCCAGCACCTCCTGACGGAAGTAACGGCTCAGGCTCTTGGAGGTGTGTAGATCCACCGGTTTCCCGAACAGGCTTTCTAGCTCCCTTTGTAAACGCGCAAAGCTAAGCCCTGGAGCTTTACCGGGCGCAAACTCTACCAGCAGGTCTAGGTCGCTGCTGGGGCCGGCATCCCCGTGCAAGTGAGAGCCAAATAGCAATAAGCGCCGAACATGGTAGCGCTCGCACAGCTCCTGCAGGCGCCTCGAGTCAAATTGCTGCACATGCTTATATTACCTGACTTTTGTACGCAAAACATCTGCAAGGAGCTTTGCTCGGGTAAAACATCCCCTCTTACAAAAGAGCGCGCTTCACAAAAATCGAGCCATCCAGGACGCAGAATTCTGAGTCCTGGAGAGAACAGTGGCCGCCGGGATGGGCGGCCACGTCCGTGAAGGGCGCGATATGGTCGTTGATATGGCCGACCCTCGTAGCGTCGGCGTTATTCCGAACGGGCGAAGCGCAATGAGGAATCTGATGCACTACCACCCACTCCATGTACCATCTCTTTGCAGTGCCAGATTTTTTGTCGGCTAGACCCCCTCGGAAAGACAAAGCGCTTTATGCGTTCTCGAGGGTTCAAATGAGTAACTGGATGTTTACCTGAAGCGAGGCCTTGCTTCTTCTAGGCTTGGCTCCTTCCAGCAGGAGTGCGTAAACTCGGGATAAGGTGAAAAAAGCCAAGACCAAAAAGAAAGCCTTACTGTTCGCTGACAAAGCCGCCAAAAACTTGGAGGCGATGCCCAAAAAGACCAAAGCGCCGCACTACGAGCCCACCCATCTCACCCAAGAAGCGAGCTGGCTCTCCTTCAACCGGCGGGTGCTGGAGCAGACTCGTCGGCCCGATTTTCCGCTGTTGGAGCGGCTGCGCTTTCTGGCGATCTGGGCTTCCAACATGGACGAGTTCTATGCCGCGCGAATTTCACGGGCCTTTGCCGAGGAGCGGGGCAGTTCCAGTTATCTGGCCCTGATGCAGGAGGCCCTCGACCAAACCGAGGAGGCGGGTAAGCTGTACCTCGAGTTTCTCAAGGCGCTGGAGGGCCTGGGGATTCATGTACTCGAGCCGTCCCAGCTCACCAAGGCCGAGAAGCAGTACTTCGGGGCCTACCTGGCTGAAGAGGTGGCCCCCCTGACCGATCTGATCCGGCCCGAAGCCCTGCCCGAGCTGGCCAGCCAGGCCCTGTACTTTGCCTCCGGTGAAGGGCTCTTGCAGCACCTGATCCGGCTGCCGGGGAGCGTACCCCGGCTGCTGGAAGTGCCCGGACGCGAGGGCGGGTTCGTGCGGCTAGGGGCCCTGGTGCGGATGCGCAGCGACCTGTTTCTGCCGGGCAACCAGAAGCTACCCCTGTACGAGTTTCGCCTGATACGGCTGGCCCAACTGGCTCGCTCCCGCGCCGACTGGGACGAGCTGCCCGAGGCCCTCGAGACCCGTCTGGACGGCCAGGTGAGCCACCTCGAGCTAGAAGAAGACTTCCCCCCCCTGTGGGCCGAGACCATCCGGGTGGCCCTGGGGCTGGAACCCCCGGAGGTTTTCCAGCTACCCCCACCCCTTGACCTGAGCTTCGTGTCCACCATCGTCTCGAGGGGGCCCGAGAGCGAAAAATTCAAGCCCATCACCATCCAGAAGCCCAAGGGCTTCGCCAAAGACCCCTTTGGCTACCTGAACCGGCGCGACCTGCTTTTGTATCACCCCTTCGAGGACTACGGCGCGGTGGAGAGTTTTGCGCTCATGGCCGCGCAAGACCCCAAGGTGGAGGCCCTGCGGGCCACCCTTTATCGCATTGGTGAGGAAAACGGCATTGCCCAGTCGCTCATTCAGGCGGCCAGGGCCGGTAAGGATGTGGCGGTGTTGCTGGAGGGACGGGCCCGCTTCGATGAGCTGGCCAACCTCGAGTGGAGCCTGCGTTTCGCCGGGGCCGGGGTGCGGGTGCTGCCCTTGCCGGACAAAAAAGTGCATGCCAAAGCCCTTTACGTGCGGCGGGCCGGCAGCGAGTACGTTCACCTGGGCACCGGCAACTACAACCCCATCAACGGGCGGCTTTACACCGACCTCTCGCTCTTTACCGCCCACCCGGCCCTCACCGCCGACGTGCGGGCGTTTTTTGGGGCCCTGGAGCAGTGCCAGCCCCCCGCCCTGGCCACCCTGCGGACGGCCTCCTTCATCCGCGACCTGCTTGTACAAAGCATCCAGGCCGAGGCCCACAAGAAGGGCGAAATTATTTTGAAGTTCAACCACCTGACCGACCCCGCCATCCTGGGCGCCCTCGAGGAGGCCCTGAACCGGGGGGCGCGGGTACACCTGATAGTTCGCAGCACCCTGACCACCCTGTGGGCAGGTGTGGAGGTGAAGAGCCTGGTGGGGCGCTTTCTGGAGCATGCCCGCATTGCCGCCTTCAAGGCCGGGGGCAAGTGGCGGGTCTGGGCGGGCAGCGCCGACGCCATGCCGCGCAACCTGGATCGTCGTTACGAGCTCTTTTTTCCCATCCTGGCCCCCCGCGCCAAGCGCAAGGTGCTGGACATTTTGCGGGCCCAGCTGGCCGACGACCGCAACAGCTTTATCCTGTTGCCGGGCGGAATGGAGCGTCGCTGGGGCGGGAAGCGGGACGGACAGCGGCTGGGGTAGGGTTTTTACGCCCTGGGTTGGCCCTGCTCCTCAAGCAATGCTTCGGACAAATCGCGCCATGTTGGGTTGAAGGTGCGGATTAGCTCGAGCTTCTTCCCGCGCCGCCAGCCCTTGATCTGCTTTTCGCGTCGGATGGCTTCTTCGACCTGATTGGTTTGTTCGAAGTAGACCAGTTGATTCACGTTGTAGCGGGCGGTAAACCCCCCGGTTAGCTTGTGGCGATGCTCATACATTCGCCTTGCTATATTGCTGGTCATGCCCACGTATAGCACGCGCTTATGGCTTGCCAGAATGTAGACCCAATAAGTTTTCACGCTTTCATTTTTCCACGGGTGATGGGATTGTGTGGGTTGTCTGGGTGAAACGCTGTCATTCCGAGGAGGCGTTGCCGACGAGGAATCTGGTGTGGCAAAGGGGTGGTGCATGTAGGGGACGGCAGCGCATCAGATTCCTCACTTCGTTCGGAATGACACCGTGCTGTCATTCCGAGGAGGTTTAGCCGACGAGGAATCTGGCACGGCAAAGGGGTGGTGCATGTGGGGGCGGTGGTGTGTCAGATTCCTCGCTGCGCTCGGAATGACACCGTGCTGTCATTCCGAGGAGGCGATAGCCGACGAGGAATCTGGCACGGCAGAGGGGTGGTGCATGTAGGGGACGGCAGCGCATCAGATTCCTCGCTGCGCTCGGAATGACAGGGGAAAGGGGCTCGGGATGACAGGGGAAAGGGGGCTGGGACTGAAAGGGCTATTGTACCAACAGGGCTACTCCTCGGCATCCGGGTCTTCTGGAGTGGGGCGGGCGGTGTTGTTTTTGGCGGCGGACTGCTGAATCAGGCGCACCTCGGGGATGCTTTCCAGGGAACAGACCAGCTTGCGCACCGGGTGCTCGGGTTGCCAGAGCTGCTGCACCAGCGCCCGCAGCTCCTGTAGGCTGGGCTTGTCCGGCCAGCGCACCTCCGAAAGCACCTTTAGCGGAAACCGCCCCGCCCTGTGCAGCTCCTCGGGCAGGTACAGCTCAAACACCAGCGCATCCACCACCTGCTCCAATGCCGCCACCACTTCTCGGAGCTCCGCACGGGCCGCCAGCAAAATGTAGTCCACCAGCCGCGTAACCAGCGCCTCGGCCTGGGGGGTGGGTTTGGGGATGGGAAGTTTCTCCAGATATATACCCTGCATGAAAAACCCACCGTTTTCTTTCTGCTGTACGAGTTGAGTGAACAAAAAGTACATCACCTTGGAGTTGAACAACGCAAGCATCCATTTTTTTGCATCAGGGATGAAAAAAGTCTTGTTATTTGAGTAAATACCGCTTTCATCCCATGCAAAAGCTTGGTATACAGCCAGCTCCTGCCAGAGAATCTTCGGCTGCTCGAACTCTTTCCAGTAGGCGATGTTGTCCTGGATTTCGTACCACTTGTACGAACCTGGTTTGCGCCCTCCTGGAATGCCGGGAGTGAGGCGGTCTTTGTACTTTGAGAGGTGCTTTTTGATGGCCGGATATTTGTCTATGTCAATGCCCCGGCGCGTAAAAATAAGCCACAAATCCGGGTTCTGGATGCGCCAGCGCTTTACGTCCCGCCCGCGCAGGAAGGGCTTGAGTACCTCGGCGCTGCTTTTGTGCTCGGCAATCAGGCGGTCGCGGGTGGCGCGGTCTACCACAAAGGCTTCGTTCAGGCCGGTTAGGATGCCCCGGTAAAACCGGCCCCCCACGTACTCGCCCAGGGGGGTGCCCGCTTTGCGGAGCTTTTCCAGCAGGGCCAGGGTTTCGGGGCGTTCGATGCGCCAGCCGTCGTCTGCCAGGCTGGACTGGGGCATGGGGAAGTGCTTTTCCTGGAAGGTGGGGCGGAAGTCGGCAATGTTATCCTGGGGGTTCCAGCTCAGCACGCGCATAACGTTGCCGTTGGGCTGGGCGTTTTGCGTCAGGATAATGCTGGGCGAAGTAATGGCGGTAAAGACCGGGGCATCGCCAAAGTCAATCAGAAGCTGGATGCGGGTATGGCGCGAGAGGTAGTGGCGCAGCCTGGCCCCGTAGGCGCTGCGGAAGTATTTGTTGGAGCAGATGTAGCAGAGCACCCCGCCCTGGCGCAAGAGCTTCAGGCCCAGGCGGAAGAAGTACACGTAGAGGTCGGCGGTGCCGGTGAATACGTCGGAGTAAACTTTTTCGTAGATGGGCTTGTCGGCCGTGATTTTCTCCTGGCGGATGTAGGGGGGGTTGCCAATGACAATGTCGAAGCCGCACTCCAAGCTGAACATCCAGTGCGGGTCGAAGAAGCGGGCGTAGTCGTTCTGGTTGTAGGGGTCGAACTGGGCCATGCGGCGGGCTTCGTCGCTGGCAAAGCCGCTGTGCTCGAGGATTTGGGCAATTTCGGCCCGGATTTGCGCGTCGCGCTGGCGCAGGGCTTTTTTCTTCGCGTAGCTGCGGGCCAAAAAGTGCTGGTGGCGAATGTGCTTGAGCTCGGCTTCCTTCTTGTAGACCTCGGTAGGCCACATGCCGGGTTGTTCCAGGGGGAAGAGCGAGTTGGCGGCCACGAACTTGGTCTCGAGGTTGGGCAGCGGCAAAATGCCCCGGTTTTCGCGCTGGTCGTTGTGCTTCTGGTCTACGATTAGGGCAATAAAGCAGCGCAGCTTGGCAATCTGCACCGCGATGGGCTGGATGTCCACGCCGTAGATGCAGTTTTCGATCAGGTAGAGCTTGCGGGCGTAGTCGGGGTAGGTGAGGTAGGGGTCGAAGGCTTCCTGGAGGGTGCGGATGCGGGTGTTGAGCTCTTCCAGGATTGCCCGTTGGGCCTGGTTGCGGGCGGCCTCGAGGTTGATTTGCTGGATGGTGGTCAGGTCGAGCTTTAGGGCCTGCACCACGGGGTCGCGCTCAATTTCGCGCCGCAGGTTGGCTTCCTGCTGCTCGCGCCAGAGCTGGCCATGGGGGTCGAGCTGCTCGAGGATGTGCACCAGCTTTTGCAGCGCCCCCAGCGGAAAGGCCCCCGAGCCACAGGCTGGGTCTATGATTTTGCACTCGTCTATGGCCTCGATAATCCGCCGCTTTTCTTCCTCCGAGAAAGGCGGGGGCTCGCTCTGGTAGTCCAGCAGGCGGCGCAGGCGGGCCTTGAGATGGTCGTCCTGGCTGGGGTTGCCCTGGGGTGAGATGAGCCCCTCCGGGGGGTACAGGATGGGGGCCTGGGCGCCGCTACCGGCCACCTGGGCGGGCTGGCCGCTGCTCAGCTTTTCGTGCAGGTAGACCAGCAGGCTCTCGTCTACCATGAAGTCCACCACGTCGCGGGGGGTGTAGAACGAGCCGGTCTCGCGGCGGGCGGTCTCCTCGGTTTCGGGGTTGTAGGCGGCCAGCAGGTTCTCGAACACCTTGCCCAACAGTTCGGGATCCAGGGCCACCTCTTCCTCGATGGGGGTATTCTCGGTGACGGTGAACTTGTAGCGCTCCAGCAGCTCAATCAGGCCCCGCACGCGGTAGCGCTTGCCCCTGGTGCCGTAGTAGCTGTTGAGGTCGGCAAGCTGCTCCTGGGCAAAGAAGAGCTCGTTGGGAACCCGGGCGCGGTTCTTCGGCTCTCGGGAAAAACCATCTATCCGGCGCTCTTCAATCCCGAGTTGCTTGTCGGCGTAAACGTCCAGACACTCGAACAGGCCACCGTTCATGAAGGGGATGGTGTCGAAAAGCTCGAGGGCAGCGTCGGGGTTTGCAAAGGCAGATTTATAGCGGAAACCGTTCACCCCGTATTCGTTGCGGTTCTCTAAAAAGCCTCCGTCCTCGACGAACCTTCTGGCCTTGGGCTTTTGAGGGTCGTCGCGGCGCATGGGTTGGTTGAGGGTGGCAAAAAAGAGGTTTTGCAGGATGGCCTGGTAGTAGGTGCTGTCCTGGGGGTCGTCTTTTTTGAACGCTTTGAGAAGGTGTTGCAGCTTGCTCGGCTCGAACAGGTCGTTGGGAACCAGGCCCTTTTCGCGCAGGAACCAGACGAAGATCAGGCGGGTAATCAGCCGGATGAGCTGCATTTGCAGCTTGCGCCTTTTCTCGACGGGCTGCGACTCCTTTGCCACGTCCGGGAAGCTGACCTCAGGGTGCTCGCTGGCCCAGTAGAACCAGTTGGCCAGCTCCTGGTAAAAGCGCTTGTTGAGCTCCTGGGTGTCGAGCTGCTTGCGCCAGGCCCGGTCGAGTTCCACGAAGTGCGTGATGGCCTTGCTGGCGCTCAGGCTGGGCAGGGCCAGACCCACCAGAATATCCAGGTGGGCGCGGTGGGGCTGCTGAAAGCGGATGTCTTTGATGAGCGTGACCTTGTTGCGCTCGATTACATCTTTGCCTTCGTCCCGCTTGTTGACTCGCCGCTCTACGGCTGCAAGGGTAAGAAACTCGCCGTACTTGAAGAGCACCATCACCGGCATGGGGAAGGCCCGGTTGAGCCTGCGGGTGAACTCGGCCAGGTTGCCACGGGTGTACTGCGGCTCGTTGAGCTCGAGGGCCACAAACACATACGACTCGATAATCTGGTTCTCGTAGCGCCCGCCCTCCAAACCCAGCGAAGGCTGGTGGGTTAGGCGAATTTCGTCGGTGGTGAGCTGGAACAGAAAGCGGAACTGGCGGGTGTGGGCCTTTAGCTCGGCCAGACGCTCGGAATCGGGGAGGTCGTCCAGCGAGTGGAGGGGTGCGGTGCGGCTGCTCTGGTAGCCCAGTACGCGCCAGAGGGAGCGTGCGGCGGGCTCGAGGGGTTGCTTGGCAAAATCTTGCAGGGCAATGGTGAGATGCTCGCGCAGTTCCTGGCTCATTTACTTCAATATACCTTCTGGCAGAGGGTCATTTCAGCGGATTGTCAGGCGGTGGGGTTTGGTGAGTTTATTTCCCTGTCATTCCGAGCGCAGCGAGGAATCTGATGCGCTGCCGTGCCCTCCATTTCCCACCCCTGCACTGTGTCAGATTCCTCGTCGGCTCTCGCCTCCTCGGAATGACAGCAGGGTGTCATCCTGAGCCCCTTCCCCCTGTCATTCCGAGCGCAGCGAGGAATCTGATGCGCTGCCGTTCCCTACATGCACCACCCCTCTGCCGCACCAGATTCCTCGTCAAACTGCATACATTCTTCGGTGTTTGAATCCCTACAGGAAGCCGTCCCCATTGAAGTCTTGGTTACAGAGGAAGGTATGATTTTGCATATGCCTCGAGCGACCCTTTCATCTAGCTTGAAGGATAACCATTCCAGAGGCTCGGTAGGTGATTTTCTGCGCGAGAAAATTCGTCCAGGGTCGGAGATGGCGGTGGTGTCGGCCTTTTTTACCATCTATGCCTACGAAGCGCTCCGGGCTCAGCTCGACTCCATATCCAGCATGAGGTTCTTGTTCGGCGAGCCAAATTTCGTTCGCACCCTTGACCCCAGCAAGCAACACGCTCCCAACGTTCGCATCGAGCAGGATACCCTCGAGTTAGAGCAACAGCTCAAGCAGAGCCGGGTGGCCCGCCTATGCGCCGATTGGATCAAGGACAAGGTCGAGGTTCGCTCCATCAAAAAACCTGGCTTTGTGCATGGGAAGGTCTATCAGATCAAACACGGCGACTACCAGGAGGCCATCCTGGGCAGCAGTAACTTTACCGTTCAGGGGCTGGGGCTGGGCAAACGCAACAACATCGAGCTGAACATAGAGGTTACCGACCGCCGCGACCGCGACGACCTTCGTGATTGGTTCGAGGAATTGTGGAACAACCCGGAGCTGGTAGAGGATGTCAAGCGGCAGGTGCTCGAGCACCTCGAGCGCCTCTACACCCCCACCTCTCCCCAGTTTGTCTACTACAAAACCCTGTACCATCTGTTTGGCCAACAAAAAGCCGAACTGGGAACAGAGCTAAAGCAACGCCAGCGCCTGAACGAGAGCGAAATCTGGAAAACCCTGTTCGAGTTCCAGCGCCACGGGGCCGAGGCGGCCATCCGCAAGCTGCTCACCCACGGGGGCTGCATCCTGGCCGACAGCGTAGGGCTGGGCAAAACCTACACCGCATTGGCGGTCATCAAGTATTTTGAAAACCTCAACGACCGGGTGCTGGTGCTCACCCCCAAAAAGCTGCGGGAAAACTGGACCGTCTACCAGGCCCAGAACAACAGTCCGCTCAACCGGTTCTTGAAAGACCGCTTTGCCTACACGGTGCTATCCCACACCGACCTGTCCAGAGAGAGTGGTCTGGTGGGGGACATCAACCTCCAGACGCTCAACTGGGGCAACTACGACCTGGTGGTGATTGACGAAAGCCACAACTTTCGCAACAACAACCGGGGGCGACGTGGCCCGGACGGGCAGGTGATCCGCAAGAGCCGCTACGAGCGGTTGCTGGAGGACATCATCAACTCGGGCGTGCCCACCAAGGTCTTGCTGCTCTCGGCCACCCCGGTCAATACCGACCTCTCCGACCTGCGCAACCAGCTCCTGCTGATCTCGGGTGGAAAAGACGGGGCTTTTGCCGAGACCCTGGGGGTCTCGAGCCTCAAGGATGTGCTGGCGGTAGCGCAGCGGGAGTTTAATCAGTGGGCCGAGCTAAAGCAGCGCAACCCGGAAGAACTGCTCGAGCGCCTCAGCGCAGCGTTTTTCTCACTGCTCGACGGCCTGACCCTGGCCCGCTCGCGCAGGCACATCCAGACCTACTACGCCCACGAGATGGCCCGACTGGGCGGGTTCCCCGAGCGGCAAAAGCCGGAAGCCATTTATGCCAAGATAGATACCGAGAACATTTTCCCCGAATACAACGATGTGCATGATGACATAGACAAATACCAACTGGCCCTGTTTAACCCCTTCAACTACGTGCTCGAGGACTTCCGCCCGCAGTACGACCGCGACGGCGTGGCCAACTTCACCCAGGCCAACCGCGAGCGCTACCTGATCGGGATGATGAAGGTCAACTTCCTCAAGCGCCTGGAGAGCAGCGTGCATTCCTTCGCCCTGACCCTGGAGCGCACCTGTACTAAGATCAGCGAGCTCATCGGCAAACTCGAGGCTTTCAAAGCCCGCCAGCAAAACGGCGAGCTGGAGTCCGTGCAACTGGAGGCCGAGGACGACGAGGAACTGCAAGAAGCCCTTCAGGTGGGCAAGCAGATCAAGTACGACCTGCGCCACCTCGACGTGGAGCGTTGGCTGAAAGACCTGCAGGCCGACTTCGAACAGCTCAACGACCTGCTGGGGGTAGCCCGCATGGTCACACCCGAACGGGATGCCAAGCTGGCCAAGTTGCGCGGGTTGCTCGAGGCCAAGATACAGAACCCCACCCGCAACAAACTAGGCCAGCCCAACCGCAAAACCCTGGTCTTCACCGCCTTTGCCGACACCGCCCAGTACCTCTACCGGCAGCTCGAGCCCTGGGCACGGGCGCAGGGGGTGCACATCGGGCTGGTGGTGGGTAGCGGCGACAACCGGGCCACCCTGGGGCCAAACGACTTCAACGCCATCCTGACCAACTTCGCCCCCCGCGCCAAGCAGCGCGAGCGCCTGAGTGACTTTCCCAAGGATCAGGAAATTGACATTCTGATCGCCACAGACTGCATTTCCGAAGGGCAGAACCTCCAGGACTGCGACTATCTGGTGAACTACGACATCCACTGGAACCCAGTGCGGATCATCCAGCGCTTTGGGCGCATAGACCGCATCGGCAGCCCCAATCAGCGCATCCAGATGGTCAACTTCTGGCCCACCGACGACCTGAATGCCTACCTGAACCTCAAGAACCGGGTAGAGGCCCGCATGGCCCTGGTAGACCTCACCGCCACCGCCCAGGACAACCCCCTGACCCCGGATCAGATTCGCACCGACCTCTCCTACCGCGACCAGCAACTCCTGCGCCTGCGGGACGAGGTGCTCGACCTTGAAGACCTCGAGGGCGGCGTGACCCTGGCCGACTTCAGCCTGGACGACTTTCGCATGGATTTGAGCAATTTCCTGGATGCCCACCGCGAAGCCCTCGAGCAGGCCCCCCTGGGGCTGTTTGGGCTGGTAAACCAGGAGGGCGCGGCCAAGCCCGGGATTATTTTCTGCTTGCGCCAGACCGGCCCGGCGGTGGAGGCTGGCCTGAACCCACTTACTCCGTATTTTCTGGTGTACGTGCGCTCGGACGGCTCGGTGCGCTATACCTATGCCCAGGCCAAGCAGACCCTTGAGCTATACCGTGCCCTCTGCGCCGATAAACACCGCGCCGATCAGACCTTACACGACTACTTTGACAAGCTCACCAACAACCTGGAAAATCTGGAACATCAAACCTCTTTGCTCCGTGCCGCCCTGGACAGCATCCGCTCCACCTTCCAGCGCAAGACCGCCCAGGAACTGTTCTCAGGGCGTGGGGCTACCGTGCCCAAACTCGAGGCGCAGGTGACGGAGGACACTCCCTTCGAGCTAATTACCTGGCTGGTGATTCTGGATAACCATAACCAAATGGTATAATGATTTTGCCAAAAGGAGGCAGTATGGCTGCCCTAGTTGTGGATCCCACCCTGGAGCCCCTCTCGGTCTTTGGCCTGAACCCGGCCAGCGCCGAGGAGGGCATCCTTCAGTTCAAGCACGGCCTGCCTGTAGCCGGTTGGACAGCTCTGGTCGAAACCCTGGGTGTCGCCGAGAAGGCGCTGGCCGAGGCGGTGCAAATTCCCCCCAGCACCCTGGCCCGCCGAAAAAAGGCCGGGCGGTTCACCCCCGAGGAGAGCGAACGCCTGCTGCGTGTGGCCCGCCTGGTAGCCCTGGCCCGGCACGTCTTCCAGAGCGAGGCTGGCCTAGCCCGCTGGTTCCAGCAGCCCAACCGGGCCTTGGGCGGGGCCAGCCCCCTCGAGTACGCCAGCACCCCCATCGGGGCCGAGGAGGTCGAGCGCGTGCTGGAGCGCATCCTCGACGGAGGCCCGGCTTAATGCCGCTGCTGCAAGCCTGGCGGCTGGTGAGCTTCAAGCGGGCCGAAACGGCTTTCGACGGCGAAGGCAGCTACAGGTACGGCAACCGCTGGAACCACGCCGGAACGCGGGTGGTTTATCTAATCACTGGTGCTAGTCACAAAACGATGTCAGCTATACACAGGTCTGGGGAAGCAGCGATGAGGTTCAGGGCGATGATGAGGTAAGCCCACCAAGCGGTAAAGCCAAGTTCAGTACGGTGATGGCG